>CAZSAX010000008.1:0-29097 GCA_964605075.1 uncultured Oscillospiraceae bacterium | reverse complement strand
TCTCCACCCACTCCACGGTGGAAGCGGACATATTGAACCAGCGGCGGACGGTCTGCGCGTCGGCCTTCCAGTGGTTGTATTCCATCATGAACTTGAAGGCTTCGTCCTTGGTCCACTCGTACATCGCGTCGCGCTGATACTTGGACTCCACGGCGAAGAACGCCATGCCCATGTTGGCCGCGCCGCCGGTGGTGCCGCTCTTCTCGAAGACAACGACTTCGGCGCCGCGCTCGGCAGCCTGGGTCGCAGCCGTCAGGCCGGACAGACCGCCGCCAACGACGCAAATGTCACATTCAATGTGCTTCATTTGTTATTTTCCTCCATTAAAATATACATGGGAAACGGTCCGGCCCTGGGGCCGGACCATTTGCCAAAATTTAATTACTCTTCCTTGCCGTGGATGCGGATGTAGCCGGAAAGGTCCTTCATGATGGTGGCGGGGAGCTCCAGGGGGCTGCCGTCGGGCATGTCGCCCACAACCTTGGTGCCGCCGCCGCCTTCGGCGGTGCCGATCATGACGCCGCGGGCGCCTTCATACTTGCCGGTGCCGCCCACGATGACGTTCAGCAGAACGTCCTGGCGGGTGTACTCGGAGTTGTAGCGCACGCACTTGCCGGCGTCCAGGCCGCGAACGGCGAAAATGCCGTCCCAGGCGTAGATGTCGCCATCGGGCAGACGGTAGATGCAGAACAGGTCGGTCTGGAAGTTCTTCATCCAGTCCTCGGTGAAGTGCTTCTCCAGGGGGAAGGCCTTCGCCTCTTCGCACATGCAGTCGGGGGGGCAGGCCATGCCGTAGTATTCGCTGGGGCCAAAGGGATGGAACCAGCCGATACCGGCGTGGATGG
This sequence comes from uncultured Oscillospiraceae bacterium, assembly GCA_964605075.1. Lineage (GTDB taxonomy): Bacteria > Bacillota > Clostridia > Oscillospirales > Oscillospiraceae > CAJOIG01. The sequence continues at coordinate 28,252 of CAZSAX010000008.1, read as the reverse complement.
TCAGGCCGCCGTTGGGCCACTTCTTGTACTGGTCGTGACCAGCGTGGTAGTTCATGCGGACCTGGTACACATCGCCGTGCTCATTGGCTTCCAGTTCGGGAGCCTCTTCGGCGGCGGGAGCTTCCTCGGCGGGAGCTTCGCAGCAGCAGGCAGCTTCTTCCGCGGGAGCTTCGCAGCAGCAGGTCTCTTCCGCGACGGGGGTCTCCTCGGCCACAGGCGCGGGAGTTTCTTCTTCTTTGTTTTTCAGGAAATCAAGAAAACCCATGAGATATTATTCCTCCAAAATTATTCAGCAGCGGCTTCAGCCTGAGCGAAAGCACGGTCAGCAGCCATAGCATCGGGGATCTTGCGCATCATCCAGGTGGCGATGAGGCCGATGATGACGACGACCACGCAGATACCATAGGCCAGAACGCCGTTGCCATTCTGGATCATGGCAGCCATCATGTAGGCAGCGAAAGCGGAGGGGATGAGCTGGATGGCCATGATGATACGGTTGGCAGACTGATACTCCTTACGGCCGTAGGCGTAGGAAACGGAGCAGGGATGCATGGTGGGCACGCCGCCGGTCATGCAGGCAACGCCGAAGCCCCAGGCGATCTCCATGGGGATGCTGCCGCCTTCGGGCATGAACATCAGCATCAGAACGGGGATCAGCTCGGTGACACCCAGAAGCAGGGAGGCCTTGATGGTGCCGAACTTGTCGTCGACCCAGCCGAAGAGATAGCTCATGAAGATGCCGAGGATGGCGCCCACGGACAGCCAGGTGGTGGCTTCCAGCCACACAGTGGGAGCGGGGGAAGCGCCGGACTGGAAAGCGGGGTCAAGGCTCATGAAGCGGGCGGCCATGGAGCTCATGCAGCAGTTGATGATGAACTGGAAGGCGCCGTAGGAGACGATGAGGAGCCAAGCGCGCTTCTCGGAGAGAATCTGCTTGACGGTCAGGTTGATGTTGTCGTCGCCGGCTTCGGACTTGGGAGCGGTATCCGCGCCGTCGGGGTACAGGCCGACTTCTTCGGGGGTATCACGCAGGAAGAAACGGGTGCAGATGGCGATGGCCACGAGGATCACGGAGATGCCGATGTAGAACAGACGGTAGTCGCCGTTCCAGTTGTTGGCGATGAGGTTGGTCATGCCGCCGACGCCGACGACGGAGAACAGGGGAGAGCCCAGGGTGACGATGCCCAGGACGCGGCCGCGGTACTTGATGAACCAGTTGGCGGCGAGCTGGAAGCCGGCCATCTGGAAGCACATGCAGCAGCAGCGCAGCACGAAGCTGGAGATGGAGAACAGCAGGAAGTTGCCCACGCCGCCGTTGACGATCAGGCCGTTGGCAGCAGTGATGCCAACGCAGCCCAGCGCGCAGAGCATGATGCAGGGGATCAGCGTCTTGCGCACGCCATACTTCATGAACAGAGTACCGTAGATGAAGGTCAGGACGATGCAGGCGAATTCGGCGATGGTGCGGGCGAGCTGGATCTGGGAAGCAGACCAGGCACTGTAGGCAGTGATGATATTATAGTGGTCATTCTGAAGACCGGAGTACATGAACATGAAAATGATGCCTAGGATGTTGAATGCCACGGCATAAAATGCGAACTTCTTGTTCTTGAACATTACGCTTTCCTCCTATATGTGATGGGGTTATTTAATGTTAAGTAAGCCAAACGCTTAGTTCAGGGGAATGACGGGATCAGTCTTCCTTTTTCTTCTTGCCGAAGGAAAGCATAAGGACGGCGGTGGCAACAACGATCACAACGACCATGACCAGGCAGATGGAGGTCCAGTTATAGCCGTTGGGGTCATAGTTGGGGTTGGCGATTTCCACGGCAGCGGCTTCTTCCACGACGGGCTCAGCGGAGGCTTCGCCGGAAGCAGCGGCGGCAGGCTCGGCAGAGGCTTCGCCGGAAGCAGCAGCGGCGGGGGCGACATAGTCGTCGGCAGTGGCGGGGGCCACAGCGCCGCAGGTGGAGCAGACCTTGGTGCCATAGCTCACGATAGCGCCGGCAGCGTCGGTAACAGCGTCATTCTGGTAGACGTAGGTGTGGTCCAGCGCGGGGATCACGGTTTCCTCCACAGCGCCGCAGGTGGTGCAGGTCTTCACAACAGCGCCGTCGGCCGCGCAGGTGGCGGGGATGGTCTGCTCAGTGAAGGCGTGGCCCAGCGCGGGGGTGAAGTTGTCAGCATAGCTGTCGCCGCAGTTGACGCAGGTGTGCTGATCATAGCCGGCCTCTTCGCAGGTGGCAGCAACGGTGGCAACCGCATAGCTGTGGCCCACGGGGAGGGTCTCCAGAGAGAAGGACGCACCGCACTCCGTGCAGGCGTAGGTGATGAGGCCCTTCTCAGTGCAGGTGGCTTCAACGGCTTCCACTATTTCATAGTGGTGAGCGCAGTCGGAGGCCACGGCGGGTTCTTCCGAAGCAGCTGCAAAAGCAGCGGTGCTCATCAGAAGGACGCAGGCGAGGACGAAAACAAATAGCTTTTTCATCTCTGATTCTCCTTTAACAAAAAGTTAGAAATGCTACGCAGAATTTTAACATAAGTCCGGCAATTTGCCAAGGGGTTAAGCGTTACATTTTGGTTACTATATTTAGTGAAAACTGCTGAGAGGTTGAGGTAATATTAAGGTACAGGACCCGGAAAACGCTTATTTAATGGTAGGAAGGGTGCAGAAAAGAGGCCGGGCCCGGGCTGCGGCGGCTGCCGGCGGTGTGTTTGTCGGTAATTGGAAAAAAGAGATGGTTGTGCATAAAAAACCAGAGAACACCCCCGGTGTCCTCTGGTTTTTATATAGGTATGCGTTATTTTTGGTTGGGCATCTGCCAGGCGTGATGGTCGGTGTGGAGCAGGTGGTGGGACACCTCGCCCAGGGGGGCGCCCAGATAATGCTCGTACAGGGCCTGCACGTCCTGGTTTTCGTGGCTGTAGCGGATGGCGGAAAGCTGGTCGAGGCGCCACAGCTCGTCGCCCCGCTCGCCGGCCAGTTCCCGGCCGTCCACGATGGGCTGACCGCCGCCGCCGGCGCAGCCGCCGGGGCAGGCCATGACTTCCACGAAATCGTATTCCACTTCGCCCCGCTTCAGCGCTTCCAGCAGCTCCCGGGTGTTTTTCAGGCCGCTGGTGACCGCCACCCGCACATCCCCGGCGCCGGGGATCTTGAAGGTGGCTTCTTTCCAGCCCTTCAGACCGCGCACGGCGATGAAGCTGTCCGCGTTGGGGTTGGTGCCGGTGACGAGATAGTAAGCCGAGCGCAGGGCTGCGTCCATCACGCCGCCGGTGGCGCCGAAGATCACTGCCGCGCCGGTGCCGCTGCCCAGGGGAGAGTCGAACTCTTCCTCGGGGAGGGTGCCGGGCTGGATGCTCTTGGCGTGGAGCATGCGGGCGAATTCCCGGGTGGTGATGACAACGTCCACATCGGGGTCGCCGCAGGCGTCGTTCATTGCCGGGATCTCGCATTCGGACTTTTTGGAGGAGCAGGGCATCACGGACACACAGAAGATCTTGTGAGGGTCGATGTCCTTGCTCTGGGCGAAAAAGCTTTTGGTCACCGCGCCGAACATCTGCTGGGGGCTCTTGGCGCTGGAGAGGTTGTCGGTATACTCCGGATACTGGCCCTTGAGGAAGCGTACCCAGCCGGGGCAGCAGGAGGTGAACATGGGCCAGTGGTAGTCTTCCTTGTGGGTGAAGCGGTGGACGAACTCGCTGCCTTCCTCCATGATGGTGAGGTCGGCGCTGAAGTTGGTGTCGAAGACATAGTCAAAGCCCAGCCGCCGCAGAGCCGCGGCCATGCGCTTGGGACTGGCGAATTCCCGGCTCACGCCGAAGGATTCCGCCCAGGCGGCCCGCACCGCCGGGGCCACCTGGACCACGGTGATGATGTCGGGATCGTCGATGGCGTCCAGCACCCGCTGGGTATCGTCCCGGGCCTGAAGGGCGCCCACGGGGCAGTGGGTGATGCACTGGCCGCAGTAGGCGCAGTCGGAGTTGCGGATGGTTCGGTTCTGGGACACGTCCACGGTGGTGCGGCTGCCGGTGTTGGCCAGATCCCACACGCCCAGGCCCTGGATCTTGTCGCAGACCTGGATGCAGCGCATGCACTTGATGCACTTGCTCTCGTTGCGGATCAGAGGGGCACTGCGGTCCCATTCGCCCAAACTGTATTCGGTTTTGTAGGGCTGGTCGAGGATGTTGAGGTTGTTGGCCAGGCTCTGCAGACTGCAGTTGCCGCTGCGGGTGCAGGTGGGGCAGTGGCAGTCGTGCTGGCTGAGGATGAGCTGAAGGTTGGTGCGCCGGGCCCGGCGGGCGCGGGTGGAGTCCGTGTGGACCACCATGCCTTCGGCCACTTTGGTGTTGCAGGAGGCCAGAAGCCGGTCATAGCCTTCCACTTCCACCACGCAGACGCGGCAGGCGCCGATCTCGTTGAGCTCCTTGAGGAAGCAGAGGGTGGGGATGTGGATGCCCGCTTTGTGGGCGGCCTGAAGGATGGTGCTGCCTTCGGGCACGCACACGGCCCGGCCGTTGATGGTCAGATTTACCATTTGTCATTCCTCCCTCCCCGGAATCCGCCGAAGCCGTAGTGGTCGCAGCGCAGGCAGCGGAAGGTCTCACTTAGAGCGCCCTCGTAGGTCAGACCCTGCTCGATGCAGTCAAAGTCGCACTTGCGCTCGAAAGCGGTGCGCAGGGTGGTGTTGATGCGGCCCCAGGCGGGGGTGTTGCTGGCGGGGGCAGGGGGCACCTGCACCTCCGCGCAGATCTCGTGATGATAACCCAGGAATTCGTCGATGTTGGCGGCGGCCACCTTGCCGCCGGCAATGGCCCGTATGGCGGTGGCGGGACCGGTGACGCATTCGCCGCCGGCAAAGATCTTGGGGTCGGCATCGGTGTGGCCGGTGGTTTCGGCAACGATGGCGCCTTTATGGATGGGAAGACCGGCCTTCTGGAAGGTGTCGTATTCCACCCGCTGGCCCACCGCCAGAACGATGAGGTCGGCGGCGATGCGCTCCTCGGGGAGGTCGGCGTCCTTGGGGATGGGGCGGCCGGAGGCGTCCAGCTTTGTGGCCACCTGAGGCTTGACCCAGAGTGCGGCGGCCTGGCCGTGCTCGTCCACTTCGATGCGGGAGGGGGCTTTCAGGCATACCAGCTCCGCGCCCTCGGCCAGCGCGCCTTCCACCTCTTCGGCGGCGGCGGTCATGTCGATCTGGCGGCGGCGGTAGACGCAGTATACATTCTTTGCGCCCAGACGGATGGCGGTGCGGGTGACGTCCATGGCCACGTTGCCGCCGCCGATGACGCAGATGGTCTGGCCGGTGAAATCGGGATATTCTTCATCGCCGATGGCGCCGAGGAGCTTCACGGCGGAGATCACGCCTTCGGCGTCCTCGCCGGGAAGGCGGGCGCTGGCGTGGGTCTGGGCGCCGATGGAAACGTACACGGCGTCGTGGGCGTCCTTGATCTCATCAAAGGAGATGTCCTTGCCGATGTCCACGCCCAGCTGCACTTCGATGCCGGTGGAAAGAATGGCCTCGATGTCCTTGTTCAGCAGATCCCGGGGGAAGCGATAGGCAGGGATGCCGTAGCGCAGCATGCCGCCCAGCTTGGGATGGCGCTCATAAATCGTTACCTGATGGCCCATGAGCTGCAGATAGTAGGCCGCGGTCAGGCCGCAGGGGCCGCCGCCGATCACGGCGACTTTCCTGCCGGTGCTTTCGGCGCATTTGGGCACTTCCACATCCCCGGCGTTGTCCACGGCATAGCGCTTGAGGCCGCGGATGTTGATGGCGTCGTCGATCATGTTCCGGCGGCAGTGGCTCTCGCAGGGGTGCTCGCAGATGTAGCCGCAGGTCACGGGCATGGGGTTATCCTTGCGGATGAGCTTGACGGCGTCGGCGTAGCGGCCCTTGCGGATCAGGGCTATGTAGCCGGGAATGTCCACGCTGGCGGGGCACAGGGACACGCAGGGCACCGGGGCCTCAAAGCTGCCCAGGCAGCGGTGCTTGTCGATGTGTTCCACAAACTCGTCCCGGTAGTTTTCCAGATTGGCCAGGACCACCCGGGCGGGGTCAAAGCCAATGGCGCAGTCCGCCGTTTCCAGAATGGCGTAGGCGGTCTCCCGGATAAGGTCGATGGTATCGGGGGTAGCCCGGCCGTCCAGAATGTCTTTGAGAAGATTCTTCAGCTGGCCAAGGCCGATGCGGCAGGGCACGCATTTCCCGCAGGACTGGGTGTGGCACATGGTAACAAAGCTGAGCGTAAGGTCCACGGGGCAGATGCCCGGGGGACTGGCGGCCAGACGGCGGGCCATGTCGCTGTAGACTCTTTCGGCGTCTGCCTGCTTCTGGCCGAAAGACTTCATATCAAGCCTGCTCATAAGATCACCTGCTCTTTCAAAAATACTGGCTCATTTTATAACACCTTATTACACTTACATAAAACAAGGATAAATTATTCCCTGATATTTGTAAATAAAAATCATTTCTTTAACAGGTTAAAACGTAAAACCAACCAAAAACCGCAAAAAAGCTCCGACAACCCAAGGTCTTTGGGCAATCGGAGCGTTCCTTTCTGTGGGCTGGGGGTTCAGGGGCGGTCGTAGCCCCGGGGATTGTTTTTCTGCCAGTTCCAGCTGTCCCGGCACATGTCTTCCAGATCCAGCCGGGCTTCCCAGCCGAGAACGGCCTTGGCCTTGCCGGGGTCGGCCCAGCAGGCGGCAATGTCCCCGTCCCGCCGGGGGGCGATCTCGTAGGGCACGGGAACACCGTTGACCCGGGCAAAGGTCTCGGCCATTTGCAGCACGCTGTAGCCGGTGCCGGTGCCAAGGTTGAAGACCTCCGCGCCGGTGTGTTCCATGGCGTAGGTCAGGGCGGCCACATGGCCTTTGGCCAGGTCCACCACGTGGATATAATCCCGAACGCCGGTGCCGTCCGGGGTGTCATAGTCGCTGCCGAACACGCTCAGCTTCTCCCGCCGGCCCACGGCCACCTGGGAGATGAAGGGCATGAGGTTGTTGGGGATGCCGTTGGGGGCTTCGCCGATGAGCCCGGAGGGATGGGCACCTACGGGGTTGAAATAGCGAAGCAGCACGGCGGAGAAATCGGGGTGGGCCGCCGCATAGTCCCGCAGGATCTGCTCGATCATGTATTTGGTCCAGCCGTAGGGGTTGGTGCAGCGGCCGGCGGGAGCATCCTCGGTGAGCGGGAGCTTGTCCGGCGTGCCATAAACGGTGGCAGAGGAGCTGAAAATGATGCGGCGGCAGCCGGCTTCGGCCATACATTCCAGCAGATTGAAAGTGATGCCCAGATTGTTTTTATAGTAAGCCAGGGGCTTGGCCACGCTTTCACCCACGGCCTTGAAGCCGGCAAAATGCATCACCGCGTCGATTTTGTTTTCGGCAAAGACTTTGCGCAAAGCCTCTTTGTCGGCCAGATCGGCCTCATAGACCCGTAGCGTTTTGCCGGTGATGGTTTCTACCCGGCGAAGAGCTTCGGCACTGGCGTTGGCATAGTTGTCAAGGATCACGGCCTCGTGGCCGGCGTTCAGGACTTCCACAGCGCTGTGGGAGCCGATGTAGCCGGCGCCGCCGGTAAGAAGAATCGTCATGCTGCTACCACCTTGTGATTGATAATTCCATTTTAATGCAAATGTCCATCTATGGCAAGATGCAAAAAAGCGGCCGGACAGCGTCTGGCCGCTTTTGGGTTTTGCTTTGGGATCAGCGCCGGCCGCCCCGGCCGCCCATGGCGCCGAAGCCGCCGCTGCCGTAGAGAAGGCTGGTCATGGTGATGCTCTGGGTCTCGCTGCCGGCCACCAGCGTGTAGCTGCCGCCGACGATGATCGCCGGCGTGCTGACAAGAACGGCGGAGTAGTCCTTGTCCGGGCTGTACTGGGCCAGAAGCCGGCCGTCGGCATCATAAAGATACACGGGGCTGCCGGCGGCCTGGGTGCTGCTGAGGGTGGCGAGGATGCTGCCCTGGGTGGAGCTGGCGCCGAAATTCTGCTGCATACCGCTCACGCCGGCGGCCACCACCACACCGCCGCTGACGCTGCCGCTGAGGTCGAAATCAAGCAGGCCGTTTCCGGTTCCGCTGGGGCCGCTGATATACACGGCGCCGCCGGAAACAAGGATGGTGCCGTTGGCATCCAGGCTGTCCCCTTCGGTGTTCAGATGAAGCTCGCCGCCGGTGATGCACAGACTGCCGCTGGCCATGCTGAAGCGGTCCTGGGCCATGACGCCGAAGCCGGAGCCGTCGCTGCCGCCGGCGGCGTTGAGGCCGTCGTCGGTGGAAACGATGCTTAAGGTACCGCCGCTGATGAGGATGTCTGTGCCCTCGATGCCTTCGTAACAGACCGGAATGTCCAGTGTGCCGCCGCTGATGGTCATGGCGGCATCGGCGTGCAGCGCGTCATCTCCGGTACGGATGGAGAAGCTGCCGCCGGTCACGGTCACATCGGTGTTGCTGTGGATGGCGTCGTCGGCGCAGTTGAGAGCGAAGCTGCCGCCGGAAATGAGGATGGCCGTATCGGACTTGATGCCCTTGAAGGAGTCGGAGACGGTTTCGGTTTCTGTGACGGCAGCGGCTTCTGTGCTGGCGCTCTGCCAGCAGCCCCGGCCGCCGAAGCTCTCGGTGTGGACGGCGCCGTTTTCCCAGCCGCCGCCGGAGGTAACAGTGAAAGAGCCGTCCCGGATGGTGATGCCGCCGGAGGCCTGAAGGCCGTCGTTGCCGGCGGTGATGTTCAGTGTGCCGCCGGCGATATAGATAAAGCCCTTTTCCGCCGTTTCATGCTCGGACTGCAGACCGTCGGTGCCGGAAACAACGGTGATATCGCCGCCGGCGATGCGGATGCTGTCCTTGCCGTCGATGCCCTTGGCTGCGGCGGTGACGGTGTAGGTGCCGGAGGTGATGCGGATGTCGTCCTTGCTGACGATGCCGTGGGCGCTGTCGCAGAGGACGGTGAGGGAGCCGCTGCCGTTCATGCTGAGATCCACCTTGGAAAAAATGGCGGCGTCCACATTGTTTTCATCGCTCTGGATGAATTCGCCGCTGGAGCTCAGCCGGTTTTCTGTGCCGCCGGCCAGGGTGAGAAAAACCTTGTCCGCCTGGCGGATGTAAAGAGCGGCGCTGCCCTGACAGGCGATGTCTGCGCCGGCCAGCACCAGCTGGATCTTGTCCGAATCCGGGGCGTCGATGAGGATCTGGCCGTTGGAGAGGGAGCCCATGAGAAGGTAAGTGCCCTCTTCGGTGATGGTGATGCGGTCGCCGGTGATGGTGACATTTCCATCGGAGCGGGAGGCGCCGTCGGCCAGCTGGATGGTGCTGTAGTCGGAATAGCCGGTCCGGTAGTCCCGGTCGCTGAACATATCCTGTTCCTCGGGGAGAATGGCGGTGACCGCAACTTCGGTGCCGCTGTCCGCCGCAGCGGGAAGGGTCGCCGGGGCTTCCGTGCCCGGGTTGTCCCCGGCGGGAAGCGTTTCCGCGGCCGCCGGCGCACAGGCGGTGCAGCACAGGGCCAGACAGAACGCCAGAGTCAGAGATAAAAATCGTTTCATAAGGTCTCCTTTGGGGCAAGGGGCCGGTGCGGCCCGGGCATAGGCTTAGTCTGCACAGGAGCGGGGGGCTGTAAACCCGGAAATTACAGGCTGGCGCAGATCTCCAGCTCCCGGCCGTCGGGGCTGTGGGCCCGGATGCTGCCGCCGTGGGCCTCCACGATGGCTTTGGCCAGGGACAGGCCGATGCCATGGCCGGTGATCTCCGTGCTGCGGGAGGCGTCGCCCCGCCAGAAGCGGTCGAAGAAATGCGGCTGCTCGCCGGGGCTCAGACCTTCTGCCGGGTTCCGGCAGCTAAGAAGAATGTGCCGGCCCCGGCGGGCGAGGCTGAAGACGACGGGGCCGCCGGGGGCGCTGTATTTGAGGGCGTTGTCCGCCAGGATCCCGCACAGCCGGCGCAGGGCGGGCTCGCTGCCCGCATAGCGAAGCTCCGGCTCCAGTTCGGTCTGCCAGACGAGCTCTTTCTTCCCGGCCAGCAGGGCAAAGGGCTGAAGGCTCTCGGCCACGGCGGCGGACAGGTCAAATTCCTGCTTGTGGATCACGCTCTCCGTCTCATCCAGCCGGGCCAGTGAGACCAGCTGCCGGGTCAGGTCGTCCAGTCGGCCGATCTGCTCCCGGATGCCCTGGGTCCACTTGTTTTCGCCCTGCTCCAGCTCCAGCACTTCCGTGCAGGAGTCGATGACAGCCAGGGGGGTTTTGATCTCATGGCCGGCGTTGGTGATGAATTGTTTCTGCTTTTCATAGCTCTCGGCCATGGGGGTCACGGCCTTTTTGGACAGGGGCAGCAGAAGAAGGAAAATGGCCACTGCGCCCAGCAGCGTCACCAGAATGCTGATGAGGCAGAAGCGGTTCACAGCCGCCAGATCCTCGCCGCAGTCCAGAAAAACATACATGGTCACGCTGTCCGTGCCCGTGCGCATGTATTTATACGGGCCCAGATAGCCGTCGTCCTGTCCCTGCTGCCAGAGCTGCCAGGCCATGGAAAATGCTTGCTCGCCGCTGACGGCGGCGATGTTTTCGGTGTCCACGGACAGCAGATAGCCGTAGGCGTTCAGACGAACGGTGAAATAACGGGTGGCGTAGGGGGTCTCGGGGCTGGGCCCCCTGGAAGCGAAGAAATTGCCCCGTCCCCGGGCGCCGCCCCGGGGGGCGAACCATTCTTCCGGGAAAATGCCCTCGTTTTCACAGAGGTAGGAGAGAAGCTCTTCCGCCTCCCGGTCGGTATTTATATAGTTGACGATATTCACGGCGGCCATCAGAAGGGCCAGCACCAGCACCACGGCCAGCATGGTGGAGATGATAAAACGGCGGCGGAGCTTTGCGATCATGGATGTTCCTCCAGCTGGTAGCCGATGCCACGGGCGGCCCGGATATGCACCCGGGAGCCAAGGCCGGCGATCTTTTTGCGCAGCCCGGAGATGTAGACCCAGACGGTATTGATCTCCGATTCGGTATCATAGCCCCAGATCTTTTCAAAAAAACGCTCCGTGGGGGTGACCTGCTGAGGGCTGAGCATGAGCATTTCCAGAAGCTGAAATTCCTTGTTGGTCAGGTGCAGACAGCCCTTGGGGCCGGAAAGGGTGAAATCGCTGCGGTCCAGCTGAAGATCGCCGAAGGAAAGGTTCGCGGTCTGCAGCTCCGGCATGCGGCGGGTCATGGCCCGGATGCGGGCCAGAAGCTCTTTGGCGGCGAAAGGTTTGGTGAGGTAGTCGTCCGCACCGCTGTCCAGACCCTCCACCCGGTCGTCGATCTCGCTTTTGGCGGTCAGCAGGAGCACGGGCAGCTTCTGCCCTTCGGCCCGGATGCGGCGCAGAACGCTCAGTCCGTCCAGCTTCGGCATCATGATATCCAGGATGGCGCCGTCGTAGTCCCCGGCGCGCAGATAGTCCAGCGCCTCCTGTCCGTCGAACACGGCGTCCACGGAATAGTTGTTGTGCCGCAGAATGGCGCAAAGCGCCTCCGACAGCATTTTTTCATCCTCGGCCAGAAGAAGCCGCATGGCTCGCACCTCCCGGAGTTTTGTTTCTTTTCAGTATACCACAAGCGCGGTGTTTAAGGACAGTTTAAGGCAAAAAGCTAAAAACTAATTAAAAAGAGCGGACGTGCAGTGCAAATGCGGCGGACTGTCAAAACAATGCTTCCGGGGCGTCAAGGATCGGTTGACAGCGGCCTTCCGGGCCGGTGCGGCGTTTTGGAAAAGTTCTTGGAAAAAACCTTCAATTTCGAAGATTTAATTTTTGACAAGACCTATGGAAACAGATATAATCAAAAAAGAATCATGCTCTCAGAGCAGAAAACATCAGGAGGAAACACCATGAAGAAAACTATGATGCTCTTTCTGGCCCTGTGCTTGGTGCTTTCTGTGTCGGCGTTTGCGGCCGGCCAGGATCTGACCATCACGGACGTTACCTACGGCGACAAGTATACGCCGACGGCGGCCACGGAAGACGACACCATCAACAGCCCGTCCGCTTCTTCCAACATCACGTCCGTCACCCTGTCGGACGGCACGGTGATCGAGGCGAAGAACGGCGGCGTGCTTACCCTTGTGGTCAACGGCGACCATTACGACATCCTGGACTACATGGAGGATGCAACGGCGCTGGAAGAGGGCACCTACAGCTTTGAGACCACCGCCGGCGCGGTGGCCAGCTCCGAAATGGGCAAGTTCATGAACATGGCCGGCAACACCGCCCAGTATACCTACCGCTCGGCGCTGTCCATCGACGAGGCCGGCATCGTTGAGGATGAGACCATTCCCTCCCTGCTGACCAAGGCCACCTACGACGAGAACAGCCTGGCCAGCGGCGAGCTGAATTCCTACGGCCCGTTCTTCAACGGCGTCATCGTGGATTCTGCGGAGTACACCATCTCCAACATGACCATCACCGGCATCGGTGACGGCGCCAACGACTTCACCGGCAATGCGGCCATGGTCCTGGCCCAGGGCACGGCCGATGTCACCATCGAGGATACCGTCATCATCACCGAGGGCGTCATCCGCACGGCGGCCGCCGCCAACGGCAACGGCATCCTGCGTATCAACGACTCTGTGATCTACTCCCAGGAAACCGCGGACACGCAGGAAGAGTATGACGCTCTGGTCGTTCCCATGATGAAGCGCACTCCCTTTGCGCTGGGTCTGGAGGGCGTTGTGCGCGCCACCAACGTTCTGGGCGCTGCGCAGGGCATCTATGACAACTCCCTGATCGTCTCCACCGGCTGGGGCGTTCTGTCCACCGACTCCGGCAACGGCTATGACAATGTCGGCACCTACGCTCTGGATGTCTCCAACACCACCGCCGGCACCGGCACCATCGAGGTCATCGAGCCCGGCGCCAGCACCGAGGGCTACTTCGACGTCCGCACCGTGGGCGGCGTGACCTACGGCTACATCGCCGGCGGCTCCGGCTATGTCGCTTATGCCGACTCCGGCGTCTGGGACAAGTTCGACAACGTCAAGTTCTACGGCGGCAACGAGGTCCAGATCATGGCTTCCTCCAACTCCTCCGCCTTCTACACCAACTCCCTGCTGGAGTCCGGCCACATCGGCGTCATGACTCAGCAGAACTCCGGCGGCACCATCTCCATCGTTGACTCCGTCCTGAACGTGGGCGAGACCGGCGTTCAGATCAAGTCCGGTGCAGCCAACAACGGCTACACCAATGTTGTCATTGACAACACCGAAGTGAACTTCACGGCCGACTCCGTCTGGGGCGGCACGCTGGTGGAGCTCGTGGAGTCCGACGACGCGGGCAACCCGGGCAACACCTCCTTCACCGTGAACGATCTGGGCGACGAAGCCACCCAGGCCACCGCTACCGCGGCGGTCTCCGACTCCAACGCCACCCTGGCCAACGGTGAGTACACCGGCAACATCTGGAACAACATCTACAACAAGTACCAGGTCCTCAACGTGACCCTGGACAACGCTGTGGTCAACGGCACCATCTCCTCTTCCTACGGCTACCATCTGAACGATGACGGCACCCGTATGGAAAACGGCACCGTCCTGCAGGCGGACACCACCGGCAACTACCTGAGCTCCGGCGTGTCGGACTACCACAAGATCGGCGCCCAGTACAATGTGGCCAACGACCAGATCAACAACCCCGTGAATGTCGCCCTGACCAACGGCGCCGTCTGGAACGTCGTTCTGGCGGACGGCACCTGCGGCGAGGCGGATGCCTGCTACATCAACGACATGATCGTTGAGGCCGGCTGCGTGGTGGACGCGGCGGAGCCCGTGACCATCCATGTTTACGGCACCCTGGACATCCAGGGCGAGCTCGGCGAGAACATCACCATCGTGGAAGAGGCCTATTCTGCCCGTAACTTCAACGGCAACACCCTCACCGCTTATGACATGGCGGATCCCCGTCATACCGCCACCTTCGTGTTCCAGAAGGCGGACGGCACTGCGGTCAACGGCGTGGCGGCCTTCTCCGCCTACAAGGCCTTTGCTACCTCTTACTTCACCCTGGACACCGGCTCCTACAGTGTGGTTTCCATGGACGTGACCGAGGGCGATGCGGTCATCAGCGAGATCATGCCCAACGACCCCGACGGTTACTATGGCGAGTATGATTACAACATCGCCATGAACAGCGACTGCACCGTGACCGTGGTCCTGGAGGCCGGCGCTGCGGATGCCGCTTCCGGTGAGGCTTCCGGCGAGGCTTCCTGATCCGGCGGCATCTGCCTGTGAGGACGGCCCGAGCCGCCTCCGGCAGAAGCATTTGAATGAAAACAGCCCATACTCAATGCGAGTATGGGCTGTTTTGCGGCCGGGAAGAGCATCCCTGCCGGAAAAAAGAGCAGTAAAACAGAGTGTATGTGAGGCAAAGAAAAGCGATTGGGTGCGTAAAATCGCTGTTCGACAAACGGGGATTTATCGAACGGATTATATCACAAAACGATGGATCTTTCTGAATAAAAGAGAAAACCTCTTTTGTCTATCTGACAAAAGAGGTTTCTTTTCTGGCGGAGAAGGAGGGATTCGAACCCTCGATACCCTTTTGGGGTATACACGATTTCCAATCGTGCGCGCTCGGCCGGACTACGCGACTTCTCCACGGCGAGTGATGAGTTTCTTTATGAAATTCAGCTTTGCTATTGTAAATGACATTTTCCAAAAAGTCAAGAGGGAAAATCATGAAGTTTGAAAGAATAAATCTTTCTTTACAAAAAGGAAGGCTTTGCCTATAATTATTATAAGAATATTTAGCAAAGAAAGAGAGGCGGCAGGGCTTTTCTGCCGCTGGAAATAGGCATGGAAGATCCGAAAGAGAGAAAAGAAAGGATCCGAAGCAAGCTGCGCGTGGCGATGGTGCTTATGGTACTGGCGCTGGTGCTGGCCTTTCTGATCTATTTCAGTCTGGTGGCTCTGGGACGGGTGCCTCTGCCCCGGCTGCCGGAACGGCCGGCGGCCGAAGATCAACTGCCGGCTGCCACGGAGACCCCGGCGGAAAGCCCAACGCCCAGTTCCCGCGCAACGCCGACCCCGACGCCCCTTCCCACGGAAACAGGGGAAGCATCGGAAGAGCCTTCGGCAGAAATGACGGGAGAAATGGCGCCCACGGCTGCGGCGGCGCCCACGCCCACGGCTGCGGCGGTACCCACGCCCACAGCCACAGCGGCGCCTACACCCGCGGCTACGGCGGAGCCCACGCCCACAGCCACGGCGGAGCCCACGCCCACAGCCACGGCGGCACCCACGCCCACGGCCACAGCGGCGCCTACACCCGCGGCTACGGCGGCACCCACGCCCACGGCTACGGCGGCACCCACGCCCACGGCTGCGGCGGCACCCACGCCCACGGCTGCGGCGGTACCCACGCCCACGGCTGCGGCGGCACCCAAGCCCACGGCCACAGCGGCGCCTACACCCGCGGCTACGGCGGTGCCGATTCCTGCGGTCACGCCGCTGGCCAAGGGGAGCAAGGACCTGATCCTGCCGGCCGATCTGCAAAGCGTGGGCCGCTGGGACTGGAGGCTGCAGATCGCCAATTACGATCTGCGTCTGGATGAGGACTTTGTGCCGGCGGAGCTGGTGGAGATCGAGAGCGGGCAGTATGTGGACGCGCGCATCGAGATGCCCCTGCGGGAGCTGTTCCGGGCGGCCCGGGAGGCGGGTTACAGCCTGTATTTCTGCTCCGGTTTCCGGGATTATGATACCCAGTCCACGATCTACTGGCGGCACATCAACGACTATATGTACCTGGGCTACAGCTTTGAAGAGGCGGACGCGCTGACCCGCCTGTCGGTGAACGTACCCGGGGCCAGCGAGCATCAGCTTGGCCTTACGGCGGACGTTCTGGCCTATCCCGGACAGGATATGATGGCCTACATCGGCGGCAGCGGCCTGATGGGCTGGCTGGAGAAAAACTGCGCCCGCTATGGCTTTATCATCCGCTATCCCGAGGGTAAGACCGACATTACCGGCGTGGACTATGAGCCCTGGCACCTGCGCTATGTGGGAACGGCCGCGGCGGAATACATCACCCGGAACGGACTTTGCCTGGAGGAATTCCTGCAGCTTCGCATCGAACGGCGGGTGGAATTCCGGCAGCAGAGTGAAACGGCGGCAGAGAGCCCGGAGAGCCCCGCCCACGAACGAGGAAAGAACCAATGATTCCAGGTTTTGGGCTGGCTTGGGTGCCTGACCGCGGCCCTGGGAGGCCTGGTATTCATCCTTGGCTTGAAAAAACGCGGAACCAAAGCATAAAAATTCTCCCGACAGGTTTTCCTGTCGGGAGCTTCTTTTTTGTTCAGTTCAGCATGTCCAGATAGAGCTGACCGTAGGCATAGGCCCAGGCGTCGCAGCCAAAGTCTTTTTTCATGGCGCTCCGGATGTGCCCGGCCATGGCGGCCTTGTCACTGTAAAGGGCGATGGCCTGCCGCAGGGCCCAGGCCAGGGCGGGGGCGTCGTAGTCGTTGAAAACGATGCCCTCGTTTTCCGTGACTGTGTCGGCCAGACCGCCGGTGCGGCGCACGATGGGAAGCGTGCCGTAGCGCATGGCGATCATCTGGCTGATGCCGCAGGGTTCAAAGCGGCTGGGCATAAGGAAGAAGTCGCAGCCGGCGTAGATGCGGTGGGACAGGGCGTCGGAATAGCCGATGTGGGCCCTGACCTTGCCGGGCCAGCGCGTTTCCGCCCGGCGGAGCCAGTCTTCATAACCGGGCTCGCCATTGCCCAGCACCAGCAGACAGAAGTCCTCCTGCAGAACGTCCTCCGCCGCGTCGATGAGGAGCTGAACGCCTTTCTGCTCGGCCAGACGGGTCACCATGCCCACCAGGGGCTTGTCCGCCGCTTCCGGGCCGAAGCCGAATTCTTTCAGAAGTTCCTGCTTGCAAAGGGCTTTGCCGGAAAGGTCCCGGGCGCTGAAGGGGGCGGGCAGGGCCTTGTCTTTGGCGGGGTTCCAGACGGTCTTGTCGATGCCGTTGACGATGCCGCCCAGGGCGCTGCCCCGCCGGCGCAGGACTTCGTCCAGCCCTTCGCCGAATTCCGGGGTGCAGATCTCCCGGGCGTAGTTGGGGGAGACGGTGTTCACCCGGTCGGCCAGAAGGCAGGCGGCCTTCATAAAACTGGCCCGGTTCGGATAACGCTGGAGGGTGCTGTGGTATTCCGGGCCGATATTCATCCAGTCGGAAGTGAAAAGGAACTCGCAAAGACCCTGATAGGCGATGTTGTGGATGGTGAAAAGGGTTTTGGCCCGGCCCTGGGGCCGGTTGTGATACTGGGACTGGAGCAGCAGAGGGATCAGACCGGTGTGCCAGTCGTTGCAGTGGATGATGTCGGGATAGAAGTCCAGCCATTCCAGCGCGTCCAGAACGGCCCGGCTGAAGTAGCCGTACTGCTCGCTTTCCCGGTTGGTCTGATAAATGGCGCCGGAGAAGTATTCCTCGTTTTCCACCAGCCAGATGATAACGCCGTCCAGCTTCATCCGGTGGATGCCCACAAAGCGGCTCCGCCAGCCCATCTTTACCTCAAAGGAGAAAAGATACTGGATCCTGTCGGCGTATTTTTCCTTGATGACCCGGTGATAGGGAAGAATGACCCGGGCGTCAAAGCCCAGCTTGTTGAGGTACTTGGGCAGGGTGCCCACCACGTCGGCCAGCCCGCCGGTTTTTGCCAGGGGAGCGCATTCCGCGGCCACGAACAGAACGCTGGGCAGGGCCCTGCCCCCGTTTTGCTCGGCCAGAAGTTCTTTCATTTTGCTGCGGGTCATGGCGTTTCCTCCTTGAACAGATAGTAACGGGCGGACAGGGGCGGAAGATCCAGCCGGGCGATGTGGTGGAATTCCCGGAAATCGCCGGGCTCGGTATGGATGGGATCAAAAGGCATCCCGGTGCCGCCGAAGTCCGGCGCGTCGGAATTCAGCAGCGGCTGCAGCCGGCCCGGGCCGGGCAGGCCGATGTAGAAGTCGTGCCAGATCTCGGGGGTGAAGTTGAACACGCACACGATGGGTGTCCGCTTGTCCCGGGCCCGGCGCAGGAAAGCGACGGAGCTGCGGTCCCGGTCGTCGGCGTTGAGCCAGGTGAAGCCGTCCCAGCTGTCCTCGATCTGCCAGAGAGCGGGGTGGCGGCGGTAGACCTTGCCCAGGGCGGCGTACCAGCGCTGCATGGCGGCGTGGGCGGGGTAGTCCAGCAAAAACCAGTCCAGGGGCTTTTTGTAGGCCCATTCGATGAACTGGCCGAATTCCGAGCCCATGAAGTTGTGTTTTTTGCCCGGGTGGGCGAACTGGTAGCCGAACAGGGCCCGGAGATTGGCGAATTTCTGCTCGTAGGGGCCGGGCATTTTGTCAAGCATGGAGCGCTTTCCGTGCACCACCTCGTCGTGGGAGAAGGGGAGAACGGCGTTTTCGTTGAAAACGTACACCATGGTGAAGGTGAGCTTGTCGTGATGATGCCGGCGGTACAGAGGATCCTGCTCAAAGTAGTCCAGGGTGTCGTGCATGAAGCCCATGTCCCATTTGAAGGTGAAGTCCAGGCCCCAGCTCTGGCTCACGCCGGGGTAGGCCGTGGCCTCCTCGGCGATGGTGCAGACGCCGGGGAAATCCCGGTGGATAACGGCGTTGAGCTCCCGAAGGAAGTCCCGGGCTTCGTAGCAGATGTTGCCGCCGTCGGCGTTGGGCGTCCACTGACCGGGGGAGCGGGCGTAGTCCAGATAGAGCATGGAGCTCACCGCATCGCAGCGCAGACCGTCGATGTGGTAGTATTTCAGGAAAAACAGCGCCGAGCTGATGAGGAAATTCCGCACGTCGGGGCTGGCGAAGTCAAAGACCAGCGTGCCCCATTCCGGGTGTTCGCCCAGCCGGGGGTCGGAATATTCAAACAGCGGCGTGCCGTCAAAGCGGGCCAGGCCGTGCTCGTCCCTGGGGAAGTGGGCCGGTACCCAGTCCAGGATCACGCCGATATCGGCCCGGTGCAGCTCGTCCACCAGGGCCATAAAGTCCTGGGGGGTGCCGTAGCGGCTGCTGGGGGCGAAATAGCCGGTGACCTGGTAGCCCCAGCTGCCCTCGAAGGGGTATTCCGTCAGGGGCATGAACTCCACATGGGTGAAGTTCATTTTTCGGCAGTAGTCCACCAGCTCCGGCGCGATGGAGCGGTAGTTGGGATAGATCTCTCCCTCTTTGAGCCGCCAGGAGCCCAGATGCAGCTCATAGATGTTCATGGGCCGGCGGCGCCAGTCGGTTTTGGCCCGGCGCTGAAGCCAGCTTTCATCCTGCCAGGGGAAGCCCTCGATGTTCCAGACTTTGGAGCCGGTGGCCGGGCCGGTTTCGGCATGGCGGGCGAAGGGGTCCGCTTTCAGCACCTTTCGGCCGTCCGGGCCGGTGACGGCGTATTTGTAGATGTCGCCGTCCTTCAGCCCGGAAAGCTCGAGGTTCCATACGCCGTCCTGTCCCCGGTTCATGGGGCGCTCGCTCCAGCCTGTGAAATCCCCGCACAGAGCCACCGCCCGGGCGTTGGGGGCCCAGACGCGGAACAGGTGGCCGGTTTCAGTTTTGTGGCAGCCCATCCAGTAATAGGCATCATAATTCAAAATACTCATGAATCTATCATAACGCCCCTGTGAATTTTTTGCAACGAGTTTGCAGGAGATTTGACAGAGGGATTTTCATGGTTTAGTATGTTTACAGCACAATGAGATCGTTCACCGAAAGCTCAAAGGCCGTGCGCTCCATGCTCACGCCGTCCACCACCTTGGTGTAAGGCCGGCTCTGCACCCGGCCCCGGATGGCCAGTCTTGTGCCCACAGCGCACAAAGCGGCGTCCCGTGCCTGGGCGCCCCAGGTGATGATGGGGATGTAATCGCTGCGCTTGTAGCGCCGGGGCACGGCCAGGATCATATCGCAGATCTCCCGTCCCAGAGGCGTGCGGCGGAGAATGGGCTCCTTGCAGACGGTCCCCGTGAGCTCGGCGGTGTTTTCGTCCTCGCCCTCCCAGGCCAGAAGCTCCCGGGCAAAGACCGTGATAACAAGCCTGGCGCCGGTGCCGCTTTTGTTGTTGAAGGAGCGGAGCTCGCCCAGCACCTGCAGCCGGTCTCCGGGCCGGAGCGGCCGGGGGGGAAGAAGTCCCTCCCGGGCGATAACGTTGATGATATCCGCCGCGCCGGACAGGCGCCGGGCTTTTAAGGGAAAAGAGAAAAAGCGGATGCCCCGGCTTTCGTGGGAAAAGGATGGCTCCTGCGCCACCGTGCCGCACATCTCCACTCTGTTTGTGACCTCGTCCATTGACACACCTCGCATTTTTGATACAAAATCCTATGCATCATCCGGAGGCATTTATGAACATTCAGGAAATACTCAATCGTTGTGACCACACCCTGCTGCGGGTGGACGCCGGGGCCGATGAGATCCGGCAGCTCTGCGACGAAGCCATGGAATACGGCTGCGCCAGCGTGTGCATCCCGCCCTGCCATGTGGCCGGGGCCAAACGCTATGTGGGAGACAAAATGGCCGTTTGCACCGTCATTGGTTTCCCCAATGGCTATGCTACGCCCAAGGCCAAGGCCTTTGAGGCCCAGGATGCCGTGCGAAACGGCGCGGACGAGATCGATATGGTCATCAACCTGGCCATGGTCAAGGACGGCTGCTGGCAGGAAATTTTTGAAGAGATCCGCATGGTGCGGGACTTCACCCAGGGGAAGATCCTCAAGGTCATCATCGAGACCTGTCTGCTCACGGATATGGAAAAGCGGATGCTCTGCTCCATCGTATCCACCACCGGGGCGGACTATATCAAGACCTCCACCGGCTTTTCCGCCGGCGGCGCTACCCGGGAGGATGTGCAGCTGATGCGGGAGTGCTGTGAGGAGCATCTGAAGATCAAGGCTGCCGGGGGTATCGCCAGCCTGGAGGAGGCCTGGGAGTTCATCCGGTTGGGTGCCGACCGCCTGGGCACCAGCCGCATCGTGAAGCTGGTGAAGGAGAAAAAAGGAGAAAATACCCCTTGACATTTTCCCTGGGGGCTGATATATTATACGAGCTTAAAAGAAGGACTGAGTGGTATCCGTCCTCGCCCGGCCGCCTGTGAGCGCGCCGCGGCCGAAACCATCTATCTTACAGAGATAAGTGCGTTTTGCCCGGATACTATGCAGTATCCGGGTTTTTTGCAATCCATTTTTGGGGGTGCCAGGCAATAGCAGCTATAGTTCATCAGTTGAATGAAGAGATCACCGCCCCGCAGGTCCGCCTCATCGGTGAGGACGGCAACCAGCTGGGTATCATGAGCGGTGAAGAGGCCATGAAGGTCGCAGAGGAAAAGGATCTTGACCTCGTGATGATCAATCCTTCCGCCAATCCTCCGGTCTGCAAAGTCATGGACTACGGTAAGTTCCGTTTTGAGCAGGCCAAGAAGGAAAAGGAAGCGAAGAAGAATCAGCACGTGGTGGAGGTCAAGGAGATCCGCATGTCTCCCTCCATCGGCGATAACGACTTTATGGTCAAGCTTCGCAACGGCCAGAAGTTCCTGCAGGAGGGCAACCGCCTGAAGGTGACGGTGCGTTTCCGCGGCCGCGAGATGGCTCATACCGACCTGGGCCGTGCGCTGCTGGAGCGTTTTGCCAAAGAATGCGCGGAGATCGCCAATGTCGATAAGGGCGCCAAGCTCGAAGGCCGTCTGATGACCCAGTTCCTGTCGCCCAAGCCCCAGACCCCTGCCAAAAAACAGCAAGATAAAGCAAAGGAGATATAAGCAAATGCCGAAACTCAAGTCCCACAGCGGCGCGAAGAAGCGCTTTGACCTGACCAAGAGCGGCAAAGTGAAGCGCGCTCACGCCAACAAGCGCCATCTGCTCAATGGCCATGGCAAGAACACCAAGCGTAAGAGAGGCCTCCGTATGGGCGCCTACGCCGACGTCACCAACGTCGACGCCATCAAGCGCATGATCCCGTATAAATAAGGAGGCACTGACGAATGGCTAGAGTTAAAGGCGCGATGATGACGCGCAAGAGAAGAAATAAGATCCTTGGCATGGCCAAGGGCTACTGGGGCAGCAAGTCCCGTCACTATAAGATGGCCAACCAGGCTGTCATGAAGAGCCTGCGTTATGCCTATGCCGGCCGCAAGCAGCGCAAGCGCGACTTCCGCAAGATGTGGATCGTCCGCATCAGCGCCGCCGCCAAGCTCAACGGCATGAACTACTCCACCTTCATGCATGGCCTGAAGCTCGCCGGCATCGAGATGAACCGCAAGATGCTCTCCGAGACCGCCATCCATGATCCCGCCGCTTTCACCGCTCTGGCGGAGAAGGCCAAGGCCGCTCTGTAAAATAGAGTACAGCAAGACCGCAGTCCTGAGACTGCGGTCTTTTTGTTTTGATTTTGGCTTTGTTGACAACTTTGTTTTGGGTGGTATACTAAACCTTGCGTAAAAAATAAGAAGGAGATAGATCGGAAAATGAGCGAAGCATGCACCCATAATTGCGAGGGCTGCGGCGTGGACTGCGAATCCCGCACCGCGCCGGAGAGTTTTTTGGAAAAGCCTCATGCCGGCAGCAGGATCGGCAAGGTGATCGCCGTTGTCAGCGGCAAGGGCGGCGTTGGCAAGTCCAGCGTTACCTCTCTGCTGGCGGTGTCCGCCGCCAAGGCGGGCAGGAAGGTGGCGGTTCTTGACGCCGATATCACCGGCCCCTCCATCCCTATGGCTTTTGGTGTGAACGACCGCCCCCGGGGCGATGAGCAGGGCATTTATCCCTGCGAAAGCAGCGGCGGCGTGAAGATCATGAGCGTGAACCTGCTGCTGGAAAACACCACCGACCCCGTGATCTGGCGCGGCCCGGTCATTGCCGGCACCGTCACCCAGTTCTGGAAGGACGTGGTCTGGGGCGATGTGGACTATATGTTCGTGGATATGCCTCCCGGCACCGGCGATGTGCCCCTGACGGTGTTCCAGTCCCTGCCGGTGGACGGCGTTGTGGTGGTCACCACCCCCCAGGATCTGGTGGGCATGATTGTGGAAAAGGCTGTAAACATGGCCAGGATGCTGAACATCCCCGTGCTGGGCTTTGTGGAGAATATGAGCTGGTATCAGTGCCCCTGCTGCGGCCAGAAACTGCCCGTGTTTGGGGACAGCCGCATTGAGGAGATCGCCCGGGCTCACGGCGTGGAAAACTATGTGAGTCTGCCCCTGGATCCCCGGGTGGCCGCCGCCTGCGACAAGGGCGCCATTGAGCTTGCCGACAGCGGCCTGCTGGACGAGTTTGCCGCCAGGCTGTAAAAGAATAAAAGTAAAAACCGCCGGAAGTTTGCTTCCGGCGGCTTTTTTGTCAGAAATCATCCCTCCGGCATAGGATGGGTGGGCGAATGCCCCGATTCGGAGGGAAAAACCATGACGGCTGCGATGCAGCTTCTGCTGATACTGGGTCTGGCCATGGACGGCTTTGCCGCCGCGGTGTGCATGGGCCTGTCCATGAAGGAACACAAAGGACGAAGAGCGCTTCTGGCGGTGGGGCTGGTGACGGGCTTCCATGTGCTGATGTTTGGGCTGGGGTATGTTTTCGGTGCGCACTGTGCCCGCTGGCTGCAGCGGCTCTGCGCCTGGCTGCCGGGGGTCCTTTTGACGGCGCTGGGGCTGCAGATGGGCGCCGGGGCGCTGCGGGAGCGGCGCCGGGAGGAAGCGCTGCCGGAGGGGCTGGGGGGACTGTGGTCGCTGGCCTTCAGCACCAGTCTGGATGCCATGACCGTGGGCCTGAGCTTTGCCATGATGGGCGTGGCCCTGGGCGGCGCGGTATGGAAAGTGGCGGCGGTGATGGGGCTGCTTGCGGTTATCGGTGTGAGCTTCGGCCGGCTCATCGGGCCCAGGCTGCGCCGGAAGGCGGAGCTGGCCGGGGGACTGATCCTCTGCCTGCTGGGGCTGAAGAATCTTCTGGGGCTTTAGGGACTGGAAACACGCCGCCGCATCCTGTATAATGATGGCGGCGTGTTCCGCCCGGAAGGAGAAAGCTATGAGCCAGCATGATATCCAAGTGCGCCCCATCGCCTATATACATACCGATCTTCCCACCAAATTCGGTCTGCCCCGGCAGAGCGGCCTGGTGGAAAGCCTGACGGCGCGGATCGTCTTTGAGCCGGAATTCCGGCAGGAAGCGGCCTTTCGGGGCCTGGAGGGCTTTTCCCATGTGTGGCTGATCTGGGGCTTTTCCGAAAACGGCCGGAGCCGCTGGTCTGCCACGGTGAAGCCGCCCCGGCTGGGGGGCAACCGGAAGATGGGGGTTTTTGCTACCCGCTCCCCTTTCCGGCCCAATGGTCTGGGGCTGAGCTCCGTGAAGCTGGAAATGATCGAAAGGACGGAGCAGCAGGGGCCGGTCCTGCACGTGAGCGGGGCGGATATTATGGACGGCACGCCCATTTATGATGTCAAGCCCTATCTGCCCTATACGGACAGCCATCCGGAGGCCCGGGGCGGCTTTGCGGAGGAATTTGTGGACTACGCCCTGGATGTGGAGTTTCCGGCGGCGCTTCTGGAAAAGATCCCGGAGGACAAGCGGGAGGCGCTGTTCGGCGTTCTGGCCCAGGATCCCCGCCCGGCCTACATTGATGACCCGGAGCGGCTTTACGGCTTCAACTACCTGCATTTTGATGTGCGCTTCACAGTGGATGGCGAAAAGCTCACTGTCCGGGAGATCGTGGCACTTTGAGGAGAATACAATGGACATTCAACTGAACTATCTGGAAAAGGGGAGCGGCGAGCCCCTGATCCTGCTGCACGGGAACGGCGAGAATCATAAATATTTTGTTCATCAGATCGAGCATTTTTCCAAACAGTACCGGGTGCTGGCTCTGGATACCCGGGGGCACGGCGAGTCGCCCCGGGGAGAGGCCCCTTTCAGCATCCGCCAGTTTGCCCGGGATCTGCGGGACTTTATGGATGAAAAAGCCATCGAAAAGGCCGTTCTTCTGGGCTTTTCCGACGGCGGCAACATTGCCATGCAGTTCGCCCTGGAGCATCCGGAACGGGTGGACAGGCTTATCCTCAACGGCGCCAATCTGAAGCCCGGCGGGGTGAAAGCCGGTGTGCAGATCCCCATTGTGCTGGGCCATGGGATCGCCTCCCTGTTCGCCCGGCGGCAGCCGGGGGCAAAGGAAAAGGCGGAAATGCTGAGGCTGATGGTAAAGGAACCCAATGTGGCGCCGGAGGAACTGAAACGGCTGACCATGCCGGTGCTGGTCCTTGCTGGAACGAAGGATATGATAAAGGAAAAGCACAGCCGGCTCATTTATAAGAGCCTGCCCCATGCGGATCTGGTCTTTGTGGAGGGGGATCATTTCATCGCCGCCAACAATGCTCCGGCCTTTAACCGGGCCGTAGAGGATTTTTTAAACAAATAACAATAGAAACAATTTAAAAAACATGGTGAAAATCCCCGTTTAATAATTGACGAACTGCCCCGGGGCGACTATAATTGAAGCAGTATAAGGAAAATGCATCAGAGAATACAATAAAAGGAAAGGAACGGCAATATGGGAATTGCAGACAAGAAGATCGACCGCCGCCAATTCCTCAAAGGCGCGGGTGTGATGACGGTAGGTGCGGCCACGGTGGGCGTGCTGGGCGGCAGTGTGTTCGCCTCGGAGCCGGATGCGGTCAGCGGCGCTTCCACGGTGGCCACGGAGCAGTCCGCGGCCAATATGGTCATGACCGCCGGCGGCACCAAATACACTACCTTTTCCAACCCCGATGAGATCGGCATCCTCCACGAGGCGGATCATGAGGCCACGGTGGATGTGGTGGTCGTGGGTACCGGCATCGGCGGCATGATGGGCGCCATGATCCTGGCGGAACAGGCTCCCGACGCCAAGATCATCCTTCTGGAAAAGAACGACTACTGCGGCGGCAGCACCAACATGGCCGAATGCAACACCCCCTCCGGCGGCACGGCCGACCGGACAGCGGCGTATTTGTCCGGCTATACCCAGGCGGCCAATTCCAGCTACATCAAGGACCCCATCCTTATTGCGGAAATGGCCATCGACCGGGGCAAGAACTCGGCCTGGCTCTTCACCAAGCACAACATCGGCTGGAGCGGCATGTTCTACGAAGGCGGCAACGGCAAGATCCCCATCGAAAAGCTTCGCACGGAGATCGAGACCGATCCCGCGTATGCCAACATCAGCCTGTATCTCTCCACCCGGGCTTCCGCGCTGATCGTTTCGGACGACGGCTATGAGGTTTCCGGCATCCAGGTGCAGAATGCTGACGGCAGCTACACCACTATCCACTGCAAGGCGGTGCTGCTGGCCACCGGCGGTCTGTCCACCAACTTTGACCTGCTGAGCTACTACACCGGCCAGGATGTGCACGAAAAGTGCCACGGCTGGGGCGCCGGTCAGGACGGCGACGGCCACCTGATGGTGGAGCAGACGGCCCACGGCATGTGCAAGAGCATCACCGTGGCCAGCCTGTTCAACAACGTCAAGGGCTTTGAGTATGACTCTCCCCTGGGCGTGGCGGCCACCATGCAGCCCGCGAACCTCTATGTCAACCAGTACGGTCTGCGTTTCGGCAGCGAAAACATCCAGAGCACCTCCTCCAGCGGCAAGATGGTGGAGAGCGCCGGCAAGGTCTGGTCCATTATGGGTCAGAACCTGATCTCCTATTTTGAAAACGGCGGCTGCAGCCGCAAGTACTCTGCGTTTTCGGATGCCCTGGCCGGCGTGGCCTGCGATCTGCAGAGCGAGTTTGTAAAATACGCGGACAACGAAAATGTGGTCAAGGCCGACAGCATCGCGGAGCTGGCGGAAAAGATCGGAGTTCCGGCGGAGCATCTGGTTTCCACTGTGGAGACCTATGAGCATGACTGCGCGGCGGCGGCCGGCGACAGCATTTTCGGCAAGGCTGCCAGCTACATGATCCCTCTGGGCGAAGGGCCTTACTATGCCCTGCGCCTGTCCTCGGGCGTGCTGAACACCAACGGCGGCATCCGTGTGGACTATAACGCCAATGTCTGCGACCCCTACTATACCCCCATCAAGGGCCTGTTTGCCGCAGGCGTGTGCTGCTCCGGCTGGGACGGCGAGGTATACGGCGGCGGCACCTGCCAGACCGTTGGCATGTGGTGCGGCTCCAAGGCGGCCCGTGTGATCGTGGAAGAGTATCTGGGCGGCAAGGTAGCCGACGATTGGTTCGGTCCGGAAGAATATGTTTCCACGGCTTCCGGCGGTCCCTCCTGATTTTTGGAACAAAAGGATCGGAAAGCTTCGGGCTTTTCGATCCTTTTGATGCTTTGCGGGATTTTTATTTTTAGTTCATTTAGTGATTTTGCGCAATAAAGTGCTAAAATAATTGCGCAGGATTGTGAACGGGATGTTAAGTTTTTTGTTGACGGAAGGGGGAGGGACAGATATAATTGAAACAAGTCGGCATACATTGTTTTAGTAGTTCCCTTCCGGCAAAACCCGTCCCTTGCAAGCAAAACATTTTATATTTTTATAGAGGAGGAAATGAAAGCACATGAAAACCAAGAGAGAATTCACAACGTATTTCATTGCTCTGGCAGTAGTGATCGTGCTGCTGGTCATCGTTGGCCTGACCAACCCTGACGGCGTGTACGGCACCTTCTGGTCCCTGCTGCCTCCGATCGTCGCCATTGCCCTGGCTCTGATCAGCAAAGAAGTGTATTCGTCCCTGTTCCTTGGCTGCCTGGTGGGCGCTCTGCTGTACACCAACTTCCATCCCTGGCAGACAGTTACCACCCTGGTGGGCGACGGCCTCATCGCCGTTCTGGCCGACAGCTGGGATATGGGCATCATCGTGTTCCTGGTCATGCTGGGCATCATCGTTGACCTGATGAACAAGAGCGGCGGCTCTGCGGCCTTTGGCCGTTGGGCGCAGAAAGCTGTTAAGACCCGCAAGGGCGCGCAGCTGCTGACCATGCTGCTGGGCGTTCTGATCTTCATCGACGACTACTTCAACTGCCTCACCGTGGGCGCCGTGATGCGTCCCGTGACCGAGAGCCACAAGGTCTCCCGCGCCAAACTGGCCTACCTCATCGATGCCACCGCCGCTCCCGTGTGCATGATCGCCCCCGTGAGCTCCTGGGCGGCTGCCGTCTCCGGCTACATCACCTCCGAGAGCGTCAATGGCCTGCAGGTCTTCATCGCCCAGATCCCCTACAACTACTACTGCCTGCTGACTCTGGCGATGATCATCATCATCTCCCTGCTCAACTTCGACTTCGGCCCCATGCTCAAGCATGAGTACAATGCC
>CAZSAX010000007.1:0-29777 GCA_964605075.1 uncultured Oscillospiraceae bacterium | reverse complement strand
CCAGGAAATGACCAACATGATGGTGGGCCACTCCGTGTCCCTGAACATCGAGCGCCCGGAGCCGGTGGACCCCAAGCCCCGCATCCGGGTGGAAAACCTCACGGTCCGCTCCATCGACGGCATCCTGAAGCTGGAGGATGTGAGCTTCACCGCCAACTCCGGCGAGATCCTGGGCATTGCCGGCATTTCCGGCAGCGGCCAGAAGGAGCTGCTGGAGGCCATCGCCGGCCTGCAGCCCGTGGAAAGCGGCAGCATCTGCTACATCGAGGACGACGGCCGGCCGGACGAGCTCATCGGCAAGGATCCTCTGGCCATCCAGGACATGGGCATCTCCCTCTCCTTCGTTCCCGAGGACCGACTGGGCATGGGCCTGGTGGGCAGCATGAACCTGGCGGGCAACATGATGCTTCGCTCCTTCCGCCGGGGCCACTCCCTGTTTACGGACCGCAAGGCCCCCCGGGTGCTGGCCGAATCCGTGGTGGAAGAGCTGGGCGTTGTGACCCCCAGCATCGTCGGCACCCCCGTGCGCCAGCTCTCCGGCGGCAACGTCCAGAAGGTGCTGGTGGGCCGGGAGATCGCTTCCGCCCCCAAGGTCCTGCTCACGGCCTACGCCGTGCGCGGCCTGGACATCCACTCTTCTTACACCATTTATGATCTCATCAACCGCCAGAAGGAAAAAGGCGTTGCCGTCATTTTCGTCGGCGAGGACCTGGACGTTCTTCTGGAGCTGTGTGACCGCATCCTCGTTCTGTGCGGCGGCAAGGTCAGCGGCATCGTCCCCGGCCGGGGCGCAAAGAAACGGGACGTGGGCATGATGATGACCCGTCTGGGAGGTGACAAGGCCGATGAATAAACAGAATCAGGGACCGGTTGTCCATATTTCCAAGCGGGGTGCGCTGCCCTGGTACGTGGCCTGGGGCGTCCGGGCCGCCGCCATCGTGCTGGCCCTTGTGGTCTGCGGCCTGGTGAGCACTCTCGTCACCGGCGAAAGCCCCATCGGCATTTACGTCTCCATTTTTGAAGGCTCCTTCGGCAGCAGCCGCAAGCTCTGGAGTCTGCTGCAGAACACCGCCATGCTCCTGTGCGTGTCGCTGGCGGTGACCCCCGCGTTCCGGATGCGCTTCTGGAACATCGGCGGCGAAGGCCAGGCCCTGGCCGGCGCGCTGGCCTCTGCGGCCTGCATGATCTGCCTGGCGGACGTTCTGCCCAACTGGGCCGTCATCGCCTGCATGGTGGTCACCAGCATCCTGGCCGGCGCTCTCTGGGGCGCCATCCCCGCCTTTTTCAAGGCCAAGTTCAACACCAACGAGACCCTGTTCACCCTGATGATGAACTATGTGGCCATCCAGCTTGTGGCCTATTTCTCCGTGGTCTGGGAATCCCCCAAGGGCTCCGGCAACATCGGCGTCATCAACCCCAACACCATGGTCGGCTGGTTTCCCCAGGTAGGCCCCAACAAATACACCCTCAACGTCATCATCGTGGCCGTTCTGACGCTGGCCATGTTCATCTACCTCAACTACACCAAGCACGGCTATGAGATCAGCGTGGTGGGCGAAAGCGAGCGCACCGCCCGTTATGTGGGCATCAAGGTGGACAAGGTCATCATCCGCACCATGCTCCTGTCCGGCGCCCTCTGCGGCATCGCGGGTCTGCTCCTGGTGGGCGGCACCAACCACACCCTCAACTCCGCCATCGTTGACAACCGGGGCTTTACCGCCGTCATGGTCTCGTGGCTGGCAAAATTCAACCCCATCTGGATGATCCTGACCAGCTTCCTGATCGTTTTCCTGGGCCGGGGCGCCAGCGAGATCGCCACCGACTTCGGCCTCAACCAGGCCTTCGGTGACATCCTTACCGGCATCATCCTGTTTTTCATTATCGGCTGCGAGTTCTTCATCACCTACAAGATCAGCTTCCGCAAGGCCGCCAAGAAGAAGGAGGAGGTCAAGGACAATGTTTGATTTCATCGTTTCTTTCTTCCCCCGGGCCGTGGCCCAGGGCGTACCGCTGCTTTACGGCTCCGCCGGCGAGATCATCACCCAGAAATCCGGCAACATGAACCTGGGCATCCCGGGCGTTATGTATGTGGGCGCCATCAGCGGCGTTATGGGCGCGTTTTTCTATGAGCAGTCCCTGCCCAGCCCCGAGGCCATGAACAGCTTTCTGGCCGTCCTGATCCCGGTGCTGTGCTGCTTGCTCGGCTCGCTTCTGATGGGTCTGCTGTTCTGCTTCCTCACCGTGACCCTCCGGGCCAACCAGAATGTCACCGGCCTTGCCATGACCACCTTCGGCGTGGGCTTCGGCAACTTCTTCGGCGGCTCTCTGGTGAAGCTCTCCGGCTCCGACATGCCTTTCCTTTCCCTGTCCGCCACCAGCAACTGCTTCAAAAAAAGCCTGCCCTTTGCGGACAAGCTGGGCTGGTTCGGCGATCTGTTCCTGTCGTACAGCTTTCTTGTTTATCTGGCCATTATCATCGCGCTGCTGGCCTCTTACATCATCAACCACACCCGCACCGGCCTGCATCTGCGGGCGGTGGGCGAAAACCCCAGCACCGCCGATGCCGCCGGCATCAACGTCAACCGCTACAAATACGCAGCCACCTGCCTGGGCTGCATGATCGCGGGTCTGGGCGGCCTGTATTACGTCATGGACTACGCCAGCGGCATCTGGGCCAACAACGCCTTCGGTGACCGCGGCTGGCTGGCCATCGCCCTGGTCATTTTCACCATCTGGCGGCCCAACGTGGCCATCCCCGCCTCCATTCTCTTCGGCGGCCTTTACATCTCCCACATGTACATCCCCTCCGGCATGAACCTGGCCGTGAAGGAGCTTTACAAGATGCTGCCCTATGTGGTCACCATCATCGTCCTTGTGGGCGTTTCCATGCGCAAGAACCGGGAGAACGAGCCTCCGGCCAGTCTGGGCCTGAGCTACTTCCGGGAGGAGCGGTAAATGCGCTGGGAGCACATCTTTTTCGACCTGGACGGCACCCTCACGGACCCCGCGCTCGGCATCACCAACGCCATCATCTACGGCCGGAAAAAATGGGGTCTGCCCTGCGGCCCGAATTCCGACTATTACAAATTCATCGGCCCGCCCATGCCCCAGTCCTATGTGGACTTCTGGGGCATGAGCCCCGGGGAGGCCAAAGAATTTCTCAAGGCCTACCGGGAATACTTCTCCACCGTAGGCCTTTTTGAAAATCAGGTCTTTCCCGGCATGCCGGAGCTTCTGAAAAAACTCCGGGAGGCCGGCTGCCATCTTTACATCGCCACCACCAAGCCCACGGTCTATTCCGTGCAGATCGCGGAAAAGTTCGGCTTCGCAGAGTATTTTGACATCATCTCCGGCTGCGGGCTGGACGGCAGCCGGGGCCTGAAGTGGGAAGTGATCGACTACGCCCGGCAAAGCTGCGGCGTGGATATGTCCAAAGCCGTCATGATCGGCGACCGCTTCCACGACGTGGAAGGGGCCCGGCTCTGCGGCATTGACTGCATCGGCGTTTCCTACGGCTTCGGCGGACGGGCCGAGCTGGAGGAAGCCGGCGCCCTCCATGTGGTGGACAGCGTGGAGGAGCTGGGCGAATATCTTTTCGCCTGACACGATTCTCTTTATTTTACCGAAAGGAAGTGAAACCATGGACGCTGGTGACAGTTGCGGCACAAAACGAGGCCGAAGTGCGCGGGCGACCATGGCCCGCTGACCTGATTTTGTGCCTTTCTCTCAAGCTTTTCAAAAAAGGAGGAAGGACAAATGGCAGAAAAAGCTGCCACGCTGATGGACACCATCAGCGTACTCACCGAGCAAAAGAAGTACACGACCATCCGTGACATCCTCGTGACCATGAACAGCGTGGACATCGCTTTCATGTTCGACGAAATGGAAAGCCATCTTCTGCCCCGCCTGTTTCGGCTTCTGCCCAAGGACCTGGCGGCAGAGACCTTCGTGGAGCTGGACACGGACTCCCAGGAGCTTCTCATCCGGGGCTTTTCCGACAGTGAGCTGAAGGAAGTGGTGGACGAGCTCTACCTGGACGACGCCGTGGACCTGGTGGAGGAAATGCCCGCCAACGTGGTCAAGCGCATTCTGCGTCAGGCGGACGCCGAGACCCGGAAGCTTATCAACCAGATCCTCAAATACCCTGAGGACTCCGCCGGCAGCATCATGACCACCGAGTTCGTGACGCTGCGGCCCTCCATGACCGTGGAGGATGCCATCAAGCGCATCCGCCGCACCGGCGTGGATTCCGAAACCGTCAACAACTGCTACATCACCGACGACAGCCGTCACCTCATCGGCGCCATCTCCATCCGCGCCATCATCCTGGCGGAAGAGGACGACCGGATCCAGGATATCATGGAGGAAAACGTCATCTCCGTCTTTACCCAGGACGACCAGGAAGACGTGGCCGCCATGTTCACCAAGTACAACTTCACGGCCCTGCCCGTGGTGGACAAGGAGCAGCGGCTGGTGGGCATCGTCACCGTTGACGACGCCCTGGACGTCATCGAAGAAGAGGCCACCGAGGACATGGAGATCATGGCCGGTGTCACCCCCATCGACAAACCCTATCTCAAAACCAGCGTTTTCCGTTTCTGGCTGGCCCGGGCCCCCTGGCTCATCCTTATGATGGTCACCGCCACCTTCACCGGCATGATCATCGACCACTTTGAGGCCGCCCTGACCACCGTCACCGCGCTGACGCTGTTTATCCCCATGCTCATGGGCACCGGCGGCAACTCCGGCTCCCAGAGCTCCGTGACCATCATCCGCGCTCTGTCCCTGGGGGATCTGGAGCCCGGGGATGTGTGGGCCGTGATCTGGAAAGAGCTGCGGGTAGCCGTGCTGTGCGGCCTGAGCCTGGCCGTGGTCTCGCTGGGCAAAGTGATGCTGGTGGATCACCTGCTGCTGGGCAACGAGGCCGTCACCTTTGGCGTGGCCCTCACCGTGAGCCTGACCCTGTTTCTGGTGGTGGTCATCGCCAAGCTCGTGGGCTGCACGCTGCCGATCCTGGCCGAACGGCTGGGGGTAGACCCGGCGGTCATGGCCAGCCCCTTCATCACCACCATCGTGGACGCACTGGCCCTGCTGGCCTATTTCCTGGTGGCCGCCCAGGTCCTGAACCTATAACCAACCACCCAACGCTCACGGGGCGGCCCTTCCCGGCCGCCCCGTGGCGCATACAGGAGACTTTATGAACATTCTCTCCTTCGGCGAGATCATCTGGGACTGCTTCCCCGACACCCGCTGTCTGGGCGGAGCGCCGCTGAACTTCGCCGTCCACGCCGCCCGCCAGGGCGCCGACAGCTACATATACTCCGCCGTGGGCGATGACGAAAGCTTCCGCGCCGTGGCGGCCACCGGCGTGAAAACCGATTTCCTGCAAACGGTCCCATTCCCCACCGGCTATACAAATATCCGTCTGGACGCGGCCGGAAACCCCACTTACCAGGTCGTTCATGATGTTGCATGGGACAACATCCCCACTTTGGATGACATCCCCGCCGCCTGGGACGCGGTATATTTCGGCACGCTCTGTCAGCGCAGCCCGGTATCCGCCGCCAGTCTCCGGGCCCTGCTCGGGCGGGTGCAGGCCCGGGAGTTTTTCTGCGATCTGAACCTGCGGCATAAGTTTTACAGCGACGAACTCATTGCCTTCTGCCTGGCCAACGCCAGCATCGTGAAAGTGAACCGCCAGGAAAAGGACGCCCTGCCGGCGGAGCTTTTTGTCCGGTATCCCCGGCTGAAAGCCCTCCTCATCACCCTGGACGCCGACGGTGCCCTTCTGCAGCTGGCAGACGGGCGGGCGCTTTTTTCGGAAAAGCCCCGGGGCCGGCTCGTCTCCGCCGTGGGCGCAGGGGACAGCTTTGCCGCCGCCTTTCTGGTGAAATGGCTGGAAGGCGCCTCGCCGGAAAACTGTCTCAGCGCCGGCCTTTCCCTGGCCGATCAGGTCATCGGCCGGATGGGCGCATTTTAAACACACAAAAGGAGAACGCCATGGAACAAACAAAAACCAAGCGCTTCAGCAAGCAGGAGCGCTCCTGGATCCTCTATGACTGGGCCAATTCCATCTGGGCCACCAACATTGCCGCCGCCATCTTCCCCATCTATTTTGCGCTGGTGGTGTCGGAGCTGGCCAACGCCGGAGCCATCAACACCCTTTATGGCTATGCCGTCTCCTTTGCCAACCTCATCGTGGCCGTGCTTTCCCCCTTCCTGGGGGCCATCGGCGACTTCCGGGGCATGAAGAAAAAGCTGTGGAAGATCTTTATGATCGGCGGCGTGGTTTTCACCTGCTTTATGGCCATCTTTGACAACTGGGCCTGGATGCTGCTGGGCTTTGTTCTCAGCCGGGTGGGCTTTTCCGGCTCCTGCCTGTTCTATGACAGCTTCCTCACCGACGTCACCACCCCCGAGCGCATGGACAAGGTCAGCTCCTGGGGCTTTGCCATGGGCTATATCGGCGGCTCCACCATCCCCTTTATTCTCTCCATCGCCGTCATGCTCCTGATGGGCCAGAGCATCCTGAGCTACAAGATCGCCATTGCCATCGTGCCGGTGTGGTGGCTGATCTTCTCCATTCCCTTCTGGCGGAATGTGGAGCAGGTCCACTATGTGGACACCCCGCCCCGGCAGCTTTTCAAGGCCGCCTGGGGCAACACCGTGGCCACCTTTAAAAACATCGTCAAGGACAAGGCCGTGCTGTTTTTCATTCTGGCCTATTTCTTCTACATCGACGGCGTGGACACCATCATCTCCATGGCCACCAACTACGGCAGCACCCTGGGTCTGGGCACCATCGGCATGATTTTGGCCCTTCTTGTCACCCAGATCGTGGCCGTCCCCTTCTCCATTCTCTTCGGCAAATGGAGCAAGAAATTCGGCGCCCTGCGTCTCATCACCGTGGCGGTGAGCATCTATACCGTCATCACCATTGTCGGCTTCGGCATGGGCTTTATCATGGACTTCCACGAGACCCTTGGCCTCACGGCGGAAAAGGCGCTGTCCATCAGCACCCTGTTGTTCTGGATCCTGGCCACCATGGTGGGCACGGTGCAGGGCGGCATCCAGGCCCTGTCCCGCTCTTACTTCGGCCAGATCATCCCCCCCGAGCGCTCCAACGAGTACTATGGCTTCCTGGATATCTTCGGCAAGTTCGCCTGTGTCATCGGTCCGGCCCTGTATTCGCTGGTCTTTGGCCTGAGCGGCAGAGCCTGCTTCGGCATTCTGTCCATCATTCTTCTTTTCATCGGCGGCCTTGTGATGCTCCGGCTGGGCCGGCCCCACTTCAAAGCCGCCGGGCAGGAGGCCGAATCATGATGGCGCTGCTGATCCTGCTGCTGGTGCTGGTGCTTCTGGCGCTGGGCAGCTCCTTTCTCATGGTCTGGCTGAACTTCCACCGTCAGAAGCGGCAAAAGCCCTGCCCCCGGAACCTACAGCCCTACCTGGCCGAGCTGGAGGAGACCGCCAAAAGGCTCCGCGGCATGGGCATGAAGCACCTTTACTGCAAAAGCGGCCGTTACCGCCTCCACGCCCAGTATCTGGACCAGGGCAGCGACCGCTGCGTCATTCTGGTGCACGGCATCGGCGGCCGGGGCCGGGACCGCTTTCTGGACGCCCGGTTCTATCTGGATCGGGGCTACAATCTTTTGTTCCCCGACCTGCGCGCCAACGGCAGCTCTCAGGGCCGCTGGCACGGCATGGGCCACTATGAACGGGATGACCTTCTGTGCTGGACCGAGCTTATGGTCAAAAAACTGGGCCCGGACTGCCGGCTGGTGCTGGACGGTTACAGCATGGGCGCCGCCTCGGTGCTGATCCTGGCCGGAGACGGCCGGGAACGGAATCTCCAGGCCGTCATTGCCGACAGCAGCTTTTCCTCCGCCGAGGAGCTGATCCGCTATAACATCCGCAGCCATTACCTGCCCGCTTTCATCCTGACGCCTCTGGTGCGGCTGTGGGGGCGTATCCTCATGGGCTATGACCTGCGCAAAGCCTCACCGGCGGACGCGCTGGGGCGCTGCCGGGTGCCGGTGCTGCTCATCCACGGCGAGGATGACGATGTGGTGCCCTGCTACATGGTGCGCCGTCTTTCCGCCGCCTGTGCCGCCCCCAAAACGATCCTCACCGTCCCCGGGGCCCGGCATGTGGAAAGCCGGGTCCTGGACCGTCCCCTCTGCGAGGGCGCCATGGATCGCTTCCTGAAAGAGCTTGGCCTGTAAGCGCCATTGACGAAGGGCAGGCTCTGTGCTAAACTTGTAAAACAAAGGCGGTGAATGTTCATGGATTTTGAATTGACCGAAGCCCAGGAGGCACTCCTGGAAGATGCCGAGCGCATTGTGCGCCGGGAGAAATTCGCAGATTTTCTCAACAGCCCCAAGCAGTTTTTCCGCAAGCGCCGCTGCGGTTACTATGAAGATCGTCTGGTGTATGCCCTGCGCTGGCTGATGGCCCAGAACGAGGAAGAATAAAACCAAGGCCCCCCGAAGACTCGGGGGGCTTTCTGCATAAAAAAGCCCTCCGCTTCAAGCGGAGGGCTTGCTTCTTTAGTTAGCGTAGTTCAGGAAGTAGTTCTGCACCAGCACAATAGGGGTGCCCTTGTCGCCGGAGCCGGAGGTCAGGTCGGCCAGGGAGCCGAGAAGGTCCGTCAGACGGCGGGGGGTGGTGCCCTGGGAGGCCATGCTCCCCTTGAGATCGCCGGACTTCGCGGCGATGGCGGCTTTCACCGCGGCGGTGAGCTCGTCGCCGGAGAGATGGGCGAAGTCGTTATCTTCCAGGTACTTGATCTTCAGCTCGTTGGGCAGACCCTCCAGGCCGGGGGTCCAGCCGGCGCCCACCATGGGATCCGCCAGCTCCCAGATCTTGCCCACGGGATCCTTGAACGCGCCGTCACCATAGACCATGGCTTCCACCAGCACGCCGGTGCGCTTGAGCAGCTCCGCCTGCACCGCCTCGGCCACGGCCTGGGCGTTGCGGGGGAAGAGCTTGATCTTGGTCTCGGTGGCCTTGTTGGAGCCCAGCAGACCAAAGGGGCTGAAGCCGGAGCCGTTGACGCTCTCGTTCATGATGTCGCTCATGGTCAGAACGATCTCACCGCCGGCCTGCTTCACCCGGCGGGCGGAGATCTCCCGGCTGTGGATGTCACAGCAGAGGACCTTTTTCGTGTAGTCCAGAATGGCTTCGGGCCGGTTGGCGAAAATGATCTCGCACTGGGCGCCCTCTTCCTCGATGAGGGACTTGTAGTAATCCACATAGTCCACGCCGGTGAAGGGGTGCACGCCGTAACCAAAGAGCTCCCGATAGCGTTCCAGGCTCAGAACGTCGTTATAGGGATGAACGCCGCTGTCCAGCAGTTCGTCCTCGGTGATGAGGTGGTTGCCCACTTCATCCGAGGGATAGGAGAGCATCAGCACCACCTTATCCACGCCCCGGGCGATGCCCCGCAGGCAGATGGCAAAGCGGTTGCGGCTGAGGATGGGGAACACCACACCCACAGCGCCCTGGCCAAACTTGGCGCGCACATCGGCCGCGATGTCATCGGCGCTGCAGTAGTTGCCGTCGGCGCGGGCGACCACGGATTCGGTCACGCACACCACGTCCCGCTCATGCAGCTCAAAGCCGTCTTCCTTCATGGCCGCCTCAATGGAGTCGGCCACGATCTTGACGATATCGTCTCCTTCGCGTACCATGGGCGCGCGGATTCCTCTGGAGATAGTTCCGGGCATTCGGATCAACTTCCTTCCTGTTGATGGCAGTATGAATAGATAAATTTTAATTACTATCCCAACCTAGTAATTATACATTGTTTTGCAGGAATTTCAATATTGAATTCTGCAATATTTTATATTATTATTATGCAAATCCTGCTTTTTTCATCAAAGGAGGCTCTATGGACGAAAAACAGTACCAGCAGCGCGGCTATCTTCGGGAGGATTATCGTCTGTTTCACCTCTCCGGAAGTCTCTCGCTGGAGATCGAAAACCATTATCATGAGTTTCATAAACTGGTCTTTTTCCGCACCGGCAAGGTCACTTATGCCGTGGAGGGCATGCTCTCGGATCTGCAGCCCCGGGACATCGTGATCGTCCCCATGGGCTGTGTGCACCGGGTGGAAAGCAGCCCCGGCACAGGCTACGACCGGAGCATTCTTTATATATCCCCGGACTTTCTGCGCCGGCATTCCCGGGAAGACTGCGACCTGGAGCGCTGCTTTTCCCTCTGCCGGGAAAAGGGCCGCCACGTGCTGCGGGCCGCCCCTGCGGCCAGCGAAAGCCTCTGGCAGACCATGCAAAGCCTGGAGCAGAGCCAGAACGACCCGGATTACGGCCAGAAACTCCTGTCCGATGCGCTCATGTGCCAGCTTCTCATCCGGCTGGGCCGGGAGGCCGCCGGCGAGGACAGCAGCCTGGCCCCCAGCCGGGCAGTGAACAGCAAGGCCGTGGACATCCTGCGCTATATCAACGAAAACCTTACCCAGGACATCTCCATCGACCGTCTGGCCGAGCAGTTTTTCATCTCCAAATATCACATGATGCGCTCGTTCCGGGCCGAGACCGGCTTCACCATCCACGGCTACATCGCGGAAAAGCGGCTGCTGGCCGCCCGGGAGCTCATCGCCTCCGGCAAAAGCGCCGCCGAGGCCTGCTATGCCTGCGGCTACAAGGACTACAGCGCCTTTTCCCGCGCCTTCAAGAAACAGTTCGGCCAGTCGCCCCGGGGCGGGCGCAAGACCTGAAAGGAGCGTTTCCATGACGAACATCGCCATCATCGGCGGCGGCGCCAGCGGTATGGCCGCCGCTCTGGCCGCTCTGGAAAACCCCGAAAACCGTGTCACCATTTTCGAGCGGCAGGCCCGGCTGGGCAAAAAGCTCATGGCCACCGGCAACGGCCGCTGCAATCTCAGCAACACCGGCAAGCTCTTCGGCCGCTACCACGGTGACCCGGACTTTGCCGCCCCCGCCCTGCGCCGCTTCGGCAGCGCCAAATGCCTGGAGTGGTTCGCCACCCTGGGCCTTCTCACCGTCACCGAGCCTTCCGGCCGGGTCTACCCCGCCTCCGATGCCGCGGGAAGCGTGCTGGATGTGCTGCGCTTTGCCCTGGAAGCCCGGGGGGCGGAGATCCTCTGCGCCTCGGAGATCCGTTATGCCGCCCACACCGGCCGGGACTTCGTGCTTCACGGCCCGGACGGGGAATATCACGCCGACAGGCTCATCATCGCCTGCGGCGGCGCCGCCGGCAGCAAGATCGGCGGCTGCGCCGACGGCTATCGCCTGCTCTCCGCCTTCGGCCACGGCTGCACAGCGCTGCGGCCGGCCCTGGTGCAGCTGAAAACGGACAACACCTGGACCCGCTCCCTCAAGGGCGTGCGCTGCCAGGCAGCGGTGTACCTGGAGGACGAGGGCGAATTTCTGGCGGAAAGCCGGGGCGAGGTGCAGTTCACAGACTACGGCATCAGCGGCCCCGCCATCTTTGACATCAGCCGGGCCGCCTCCGACGTCCGGGGACAGGCCACGGTGCATCTGGATCTGATGCCGGACTACGATTTGGTTGACATAATTTATTATCTTCAAAACAAGATCGCCGACTATCCCAACCTGAAAACCGAAAACCTCCTCACCGGCGCCCTGCATAATTCCCTGGCCCGCAGCCTCAGCCGCCGGGCCGGCTTCAATCTGGAAGCCCGGCTCTGGTCTCTGGAGCCCGGCGCCGCGGAAACCCTGGCAGAGCTGGTGAAGGATTACCAGCTGCCCCTCCTGGGCCCCCTGGGCTTCGACAGCGCCCAGGTCACCGCCGGCGGCACGGAAACCACGGCCTTCGACCCCCTGACCATGGAGAGCCGGCTGGTGCCGGGCCTCTATGCCTGCGGGGAGGTGCTGGACGTGGACGGCGACTGCGGCGGCTTCAACCTCCAATGGGCCTGGGCCAGCGGCCGGGCAGCGGGTCTGGCCGCGGGAGGCGTGCTGTGATCCGGATACGAAATCTCTCCCTGCGCCCCGGCGAGGGGCAGGATAAGCTGTATGAGCTGGCGGAAAAAGCCTTGGGCTGCCCGGTAAAAGAGCTGAAAATCGTCAAAAAGAGCATCGACGCCCGAAAGAAAAAGGATGTGCGCATCCTCTATGCCGTGGACGCCGCTGTGGCGGACGAGGCCGGTGTTCTTGCGCGCAAAGGCGGCCGGGACGTCGGCCCCACGCCCACCGCCCGCCACGAGCTGCCCACGCCCGGTCATATGCCGGCGCTGCGGCCGGTGGTGGTTGGCTTCGGCCCGGCGGGCATGTTTGCCGCGCTGGTGCTGGCCAAAGCCGGGCTTTGCCCCATCGTTCTGGAACGGGGCGAGGACGGCGACGCACGGGCCCGGAAGGTTTTACGCCTGCGCCGGGAAGGCAAGCTGGACCCGGAGTCCAACATCCAGTTCGGCGAAGGCGGCGCCGGAGCTTTCTCCGACGGCAAGCTCTCCACCGGCGTGAAGGACCGGCGCATCCCCTGGGTGCTGGAGGCGCTGGTGGAAGCCGGCGCTCCGGTTGACATAACAACAGACTCCAAGCCCCACATCGGCACCGATCTTCTCCCCGCCGTCTGCGCCAACATCCGCCGGCAGATCATCGCCCTGGGCGGCGAAGTGCGCTTCGGGGAAAAGCTCATCGGCCTGGAGCGCAGCAGCGGCGGTCTCAGCGCCGCCATCACGGAATCCGGCCGGCTGCCCTGCGACCGGCTGATCCTGGCCTGCGGCCACAGCGCGCGGGACACGTTTGAGTTTTTATGTAAACTCGACATCCCCATGCAACCCAAGGCCTTCGCCATGGGCCTGCGCATCGAGCATCTCCAATCTGACACGGACAAGGCCCAGTACGGCGCCTTTGCCGGCCACCCGGATCTGCCGCCGGCGGACTATTCCCTGGCCGTGGAGCTGCCCAACGGCCGCCGCTGCTACAGCTTCTGCATGTGCCCCGGGGGCGAGGTAGTCCCCGCCGCCAGCGAAGAGGGCCTTCTGTGCACCAACGGCGCCAGCCCCAACAAAAGAAATTATGTCAACTCAAACGCCGCTCTTTTGGCCGCCGTTTCCCCGGAGGACTTCCCTTACGAAGGCATTCTGGGCGGCATGGCCTGGCAGCGGGAGCTCGAGCGCCGGGCCTTTGAGCTGGGCGGCGGCGGCTATATCGCCCCGGCCCAGACCGTGGGCGGCTTCCTCACAGGCAAAGACCGCAACTTCGGCAAAGTCACGCCCTCCTATGCGCCCGGCGTGCGCTGCACGGACCTGCACCGCGTTCTGCCGCCGGTGATCGCCCAGACCATCGCCGGGGCCCTGCCCCTGTTCGCCGGAAAGCTGAAAAGCTTTGCCGACCCGGCGGCGGTGCTCACCGCCCCGGAGACTCGCTCCAGCTCCCCCGTTCGGATGCAGCGGGACGGCAGCCTGCAAAGCCCGGCCCTCCGGGGTCTCTATCCCTGCGGCGAGGGCGCCGGCTGGGCCGGAGGCATCATTTCTGCCGCGGTGGACGGCATGAAATGCGCCGAAGCGCTTATAATGGAACTATGAGGAAACACCGACCGCTTCGACTTCTGACCATTCTGTACACTGTCATTATGCTTTATCTGCTGTTTTTCCAGCGGCAGCCCCGCTGCTGGAAGCTGCCTTACAGCGAATGTCTGCGCAGCGGCCTGGAGCTGGAGCTTTTCCGGGCCACGAAGCGCTATCTCTACATTGCCCGCTACGACCTGCCCGCCGCCATCCTCTATCTGGGCGGCAATGTTCTTTGCTTTGTGCCCCTGGGCGCGCTTCTGTCCCGGCACCGGCCGGAGCTTGGCAGGACACTGCGGGCCGCCTTTGGTATCGTGCTGGCAGTAGAGCTGACCCAGTATTTCACCACCCTTGGCTACTTTGACATCGACGACATTTTCTTCAATCTTCTGGGCGTCTTTTTTGGCTGGCTTTGCTTTCGGCAGCTTCGGCTCAAACGCCCATAAACACATGCACCGGCAGCTTTCACTGCCGGTGCTGTTATTATACCAGGGGGATCTCCACCACGGTGTCGATGTGACCGTCGTGATTGCTGCCGGCGGGGTTTTCCGGCATGAAATATTCATAGCGAAACAGGCTCTCATCCCCAAAAAGCGCTGTCACGGCATAGCTCTCGTCATAGCCCACAAAAGGCTCCGTCCCCTCCCAGGCCAGCCGGGTCTGGGTCACCCACAGGCCCCGGTCATTCTGTGTCAGCCGATGGCGGATAAAGCCGCCATCCGGACAGATCTCATAGATCACAAGCTCTGCCGCTTCCTGCCGCTCCGCCTTTTGGACAAATTCCGAAAGCAACGCCCCATTGATCACCGGCAGCTGCCTTGCGGTGTCCACCGCCGCGCAGCTTTCCCCGGCCAGGCCCGCGCTGATCTGGGCCAGAAGCTCTCCGGACAGACCCAGATGGATACTGCCGGGGTCATAGGCCGCTTCAAAAAGCGCCCGGTAACTCTCCGCCGCGGCCAGGGCCGCCCCAGCCGTTTCCGACCGGGCTTCCATCGGCGTTTCCGCCGCCGGAGGAGTCGCCGTGACTGCGGCGTTTGTTTCCTCCGGAGCCTCGCAGCCGCCGGTCATCCAAAGCAGACCGAGCGCAGCCAGCAAGGCTGCGCCCGTTTTTCTTTTGTGTTTCATTGCAGTTCCATCCGGCAGGCGAACATATTGTCCCCGGCCTCATTCCGGCCGCAGGCCAGAACAAGACCATCCTCCCGCCGCTTTTCCACCAAAACCTTCGCGCCTTCCTGCAGTTCCCGGTGATAGTCGATCTGCAGGCTGACAATGGCCTCTTCCGCCGCCGGACGCAGCGCGTTCAGGACGTAATTGGCGTACTTGGTGTTGTTCACATGGCCGTTGATGTCCAGATCCGAAAAGCCGGGCTGAAGCGCAAAGGCCTCCCCCTGGGGCTCAAAGTCCCGGATGCGCTGTATTTTTCCTTCAAACATCTGTTCCGTGGAAAACTCCAGATCCATGGGATATACATCCTTCACGGGCATGAAGCTGCGCTTTTGGGCGTGCATCAGCACCCACTGGCTGCTGCCTTTGACCAGGATCCCGTCCTGCTCGTCCCGGATGCAGTATTCCCGCTGGAAGCCGATGCGGGACGGGGTCAGCGGCCAGGTCTGCACCTTCACCTTCTGGAACATATGGGCCGGGGCCAGCACCTGGTAGCGCACCTTGGTCAGCACCCACATGAGCTGCTTTTCGATCATCACATTGCCCCCGATGCCCAGCACCGCGGCATGGCCCCCCGCCGCATCCTGAAAAAGATCCAGGATGGACGCCGGCTGCAGCCGTCCGTAGCGGTCAAAGTCGGAGGTTCTGAGCCAGTATTCTCTTTCAAAACGTGCCTGCATGGTCAAGACTCCCTTTCTTCCCGGGTCCGATCCCTGCGCACGCGCACAAGCCCAGTCAGTTTGGCATAGGTCAAAAGATTTT
Source organism: uncultured Oscillospiraceae bacterium (assembly GCA_964605075.1). Taxonomy (GTDB): domain Bacteria; phylum Bacillota; class Clostridia; order Oscillospirales; family Oscillospiraceae; genus CAJOIG01. The sequence continues at coordinate 14,335 of CAZSAX010000007.1, read as the reverse complement.
CCCCGATCTCTGTTTTCACGCCCACAGCCGTCCAGCCCTCCGGCCCTTCCGCAAAGGCAAAGCTTTGGGCAAACTCGTCGGCGTCCTTGTAAAACCCTTCCCGGCAGCCCAGCTCCTCCAGCGTCCGGGCCACCGCCCGCCCCTGGGTCTCCAGCGCCAGATACCAGCCTCTCATATCTCTTTCATTCCTCCCTTGAGATAACGGCCGGCCAGATCCTCATAGACCTTTTTCATGGGCTCCCACCACTGCTTATCCCGCTCCAGGGTATCCCGCACGGGCTTGGCCGGGGCGCCCACCACCACCTTTTCGTCCTCGACGACGCCATTTTGCTTCACCACGGCGCCCTCGGCCACAATGGCCCAGCGGCCCACCCGGGAGCCGATGCTGGTCACGGCGTTCATGCCCACCACAGCCCAGTCCCCCAGGTCCTCCCCGTGGATGATGGCGCCGTGGCCCAGGGTCACATGGCTGCCGATGGTGCAGGTCTGCCCCGGAGGGGCATGGATCACGACCCCCTCCTCCACGGCGGTGCCGTCACCGATGACCACCCGTCCGTAGTCCCCCCGCACAATGGCCCCATGGCCGATGTAGCAGTTTTTTCCCATTGTCACGTCGCCGATCACCTGGGCCGAGGGGGCGACAAAACTGCCCTCACCGCACTGCGGTCTCTTGCCCTCAAATTCATACATCATGGGTCGATTATAGCACAACGCCCCGGATTTCTCTATATCTGCCGCATTGACAAAGTTACAAGTTAGTATTAAAATGATACAAATAGTTACAATCATGTAGGATAGAAAGGATGCTGCCCATGAAACGACTTCTGTCTCTGCTTTTGGCTCTGGCGCTGATGCTGAGCCTTTTCTCGCTGGGAGCCCTGGCAGACAGCGGCCTGGACACCGGCACGCTCTTTGAGCCCGGCGAAAGCTCCCAGACCGGCGAGCTCAGCGTAGACTGGTCGCCGGAATCGCTGGATGATGAGCCCTATCTTTACAGCTACGACGACACCGCCCTTTACGGCGGCATCGCCATGTTTGCCCTGGCCCCCGCCGCACTGGAGGATGACCCGGCGCTGGACGGCGGCTACCCGGTCTATACCCCGGACTATACCGACGGCTCCTGCTATGACCCCCGTCAGAGCGGCGGCGTGACCCTTCCCATCCGGGATCAGGGCGCTCTGTCCACCTGCTGGAGTCTGGCCGCGCTGAGCTGCGCGGAGCTCAACGGTCTGAAGGAAGGCCTTCTCACCGGCAGCCCCAATCTCAGCGAATGGCATCTGGAATACTTCGCCCGCAAGGGCTTCACGGATCCGCTGGGCAACACCGGCGGCGACCGGCACACCCTGCTCCCCTTCTCCGGCGGCAACCCCTTCCTGTCCGTGATGACCCTGGCCAACTGGGTGGGCCCGGCGGACGAGACCGCCACCAACACCCCCTACGCCAGCATCAGCACCTCCGGCACTCTGGCGGAAAACATCGCCCTGCAGGACACCATGCATCTGGAAAATGCCTACTGGCTCTCCATGGCCGGCGAAGAGGACTGGAACGCCCTGAAGACCCTCATCCAGAGCCAAGGCGGCGCGGTTTTGTGCTTCAACTACAGCGATATCTATTACAACAGCGACCATTACAGCTACTACTGCCCGGACGACAGTCTGAAAACCAACCACGAAGTCACCGTGGTCGGCTGGGACGACAATTTCCCCGCCGACTATTTCGGCACCACCGCCCCCGGCAAGGGCGCCTGGCTCTGCCGCAACTCCCGGGGCGAATCCTGGGGCGACGGCGGCTACTTCTGGCTGAGCTACTATGACGCCGTGCTCCGGGCCAGCACCGCCGCAGCCTTCGACTTCGGCAGTGCCTCCAACTACGACAACAACTACCAGTACGACGGCACCGCCGTCTACTCCTACGTTCAGGCCAGCAGCCTGGACACCTACGCCAACGTCTTCACCGCCGCGGCCAACGAGGGCGGCCATGAGCAGCTTCAGGCTGTGGCCACCTACAGCTACAGCCCCGGCATCACCTACAGCTACAAGGTCTATACCTCCCTCACCGACAGCTCGGATCCCACATCCGGCACCCTGGCCGCCAGCGGCAGCGGCAGCTTCCCCTACGCCGGCTATTACACCATCTCCCTGAGCAGCCCGGTGGATCTTTATGAGGGCCAGAGCTACTCCGTGGTCTTCACCATCGGCAAAAACAGCAGCGACATCTGCTACATTCCCACCTGCAGCACCAACTCCAGCTGGTCCAGCGTCAACTACATCGATGCCGGTGAGAGCTTCGTTCTTCTGAGCGGCACCTGGCGGGACATGACAGCGGCCACCGACAGCGACGGCAATGTGCTCAACGCCAATGTCCGCATCAAGGCTTTCACCGAAAACAAAAACGATACCGTCACCATCTCCCTGGAGCCCGGCAATGCCGACCTCACGGAATACAGCCTGAATCTGGCCTGGGGCCAGGCCCCCGGCGACCGGCTTCCCAGCCCCAGCCTCACGGGCTATGATTTCCAGGGCTGGTTCACCTCCTCCGGCACCGCCTTCTCCGCCGACACCCGGGTCTTCGCCTCTGTCACGCTCTCCGCTCAGTGGCTGCGCAGCTGGAATGACCCCTTCACCGATGTGACCAGCGCCAACTGGTTCTATGGCAACGTGCGCTACTGCTACCAGAATGAGCTGTTCAACGGTCTGGAAGAAAATCTCTTCGGCGCCAGCGAAAGCGCCACCCGGGGCCAGATCGTCACCGTGCTCCATCGCCTGGCCGGCCAGCCCGAAGCCACGGAAAGCCTGAGCTTTGACGATGTCAGCGCCACCGCCTACTACGCCTCCGCCATCCGCTGGGCGGCCGAGGTGGGTATCGTTCAGGGCAGCGATGATGACGGCGACGGCGTTTACAGCTTCCGTCCCAACCAGTACGTCACCCGCCAGGACTTCATCCTCATGCTCTACCGCTACGCCAAGTATGCCGGGGATGACACCGGCACCTATGAAAGCACCTCCCTGGATTCCTTCTCCGATCTGTCCTCCATTGCAGACTACGCCCTCACGGCGGAGAAATGGAGCGTAGGCTGCGGCCTGCAGAACGGCAGCGGCGGCAAGCTTCTGCCCACCGCCCGGATCTACCGCTCGGAGATGGCGGCGCTCCTGTCCCGCTACGACGGCTACACCGCCGAATAACACCACATACAAAAGCACCGGACCCTCGGGTCCGGTGCTTTTTCATTTGTATCTGCCCGGGCTTCGCTGCGGCCGCCTGCCGCCTTTTTTCCTGCCTCAGATGTTGAGCTGTCCCATGGCGTTGATGAGCGCCGTCCAGGTCACCGGGCCGCAAACACCATCGGCATACACGCCGTGATCTCTCTGAAACTGCTGCAGCGCCTGCTGCGTTTCGCGGCCAAACAGGCCGTCCGCGCTGCAGGGATAGCCCAGCCGGGTCAGATAGCTCTGCATGGTCTGCACATCCAGACTGTTCGAGCCCATAGCCACAGACTTATGGGCCGAGGCGCTGTCCTGGAAGGCCGCGGTCTCCCGCTGACCCAGATTCACCTGGTCATACTGGGTCAGGCCGGTGTAAACGCCGTTCTGGGCCTCCTGAAAGGCCTGATACCACTCATTGTAGGCCTGCTCCGTGTAGGCCGTACCCACCGGCAGCGCCAGCGTCTGAGCAATGTCCTCCGTCACATAGCCATAGCTTTTCCACTTTTCCATGGCATTTTCATAGTTCTGCTGCGTCTGGGCCGCCTGGCTCTGGTGAAGCTGATCGTAAAGCTGCACCGCCTGCATATCGCTCTGCCGGCCGGACAGCCAGTTGTCATAGGCCTGCTGATAAAGCTCCGCCTTCTTGGCCGCGGCCTGGGATGCATAGTAGTTCTGGGCCTGCTGGGCCGCCGTCACCGCCGCCGTGGAGGCAATGCCGCCGGTGTTGGCCGCCGCCTCCGCCAGGCTGTTGCGGTAGGCCCGCTCCCCCTCGGTCTGATACTGCCGCTGATAGTCCCGCCACAGGGGATCGGCATCGCTGCTGTAGCTGAACTCCTGGGTGATCTTATCCCCCAGACTCTGCTGCTCTGCGGCAAACTGGTTAACATAATTGTCGCCCCGACTACCGTTCAGATAATAGCCCTGTCCGTCATCGCCGGCGGTGTAGCCTCCGTAATTGGCCCGGATGCGTTCCGCGCCGGCGTTGGCCAGGGCCCGGGCCTCATCCGTGGAGGCCGCCGCATAGTCCATTTTGTAGCTCAGAAGGGACATCCCCGCCGCCGGAGATGCCTGGGCCAACTTCAGGTCCGCCGCCGAAAAGCGGTCCAGCATACCCTGGGCCTGGGCCGCCTGCACAAAGTCCTCATAGCTGTATTGCTGTTTTGCCATCGTGTCCTCCCTTTGTCCGGCGGCTTATTCCTCGCCGCCATTTAGTCGACATAATATATACCTGTATTGCTCGTTCATCTGCACCAGGCAGTCCAGGATCTTCTCGATCTTTTCCTCACTGCTTTCCCGGCCATCCATGGACAGCCGCGGGTCATACATCCATTCTTCCATGCTTTCACCTCCGGCTTCCGCTTTCGTATTCCCAGCCCAGGCCCCACAGGCTCCAGGCGCCGCTGCTTTCCAGCCGAAGCCGGAAATGGTCGCAGCGCCGGGGGATCAGCTCCACCGTCCGCAGCCCCTTGCCGCCGCCGGGGAGCGCCGCCGCCTCTTCCCAAATGCCGCTGCTGTCGTACTGCACCCGGACCCGCAGCTCTTCTTCGCTGCATACCCGCAGATGCAGCCGCCGGGGCGCGGTGCGCCCGCCGGCCTCGCCGGCAAAATCCGCAAACTCGCAGAAGCTGACAAAGGTCTCCTCGTCCTCCCCCTGACGCTCCCGGATCCGGCCCAGCTGCCACAACTGATCCTCTGCCAGCATATACAGCCCACCCTCATGCCAGACAAAATCCCGGACCTGACTGGCATCCTCCCGGTGCCACAGGCCGCTCAGACTGTCATAGACCAGAAGGCTCCATTGCCCGCCGTCCCAGCAGCTCACATAGTACTTTCGACCATCCGTACCCGCCACGGCGCCGCTGCGCCGCCGGGTACCCAGAACGCCATCGATCAGCCGGGGCACGCCCCCGCTGTAGGCCACAAAACCCGCCCGTGATTTGTAATACAGGCTCTGCCCTACCACGGCAAAGCTCTTTTCACTGCCGCTTTCGCAGCCCAGGGTCTCCGTGTCAAACAGCTGATAGTTGGCCGGCTTGGTGCCATACAGGCGGTAGATGTGATCCTCCTTGAAAAACAGCGGATAGCCGCCGTAGCTGAAAGCCCCGGTAAAGTCCCCCGCCGAGCCCACCTGCACGCTCCAGCAGCAGGCCGCCGTGCCGTCAAAGTTGTTCCAGATCTTCGGATTGCCCAGCCAGCAGCCGTAAACGCTGTTGTCGCCAACGCCCCAGAGGCGGTTGTCGCACTGGCACAGATGCTCCATATCCGGCACCGTCCGGGCGATGCTCACCCCCGTGGCGCTGTGCTCCAGGCGCACACAGTTCATTGTAAGCTCTGTGTCGCCCTCCTGCTTCCCCCGGGGCGAACACAGCACGGAGTCCACAAACGCATCGTTTTCGTCAAACACATTCAGCACGGTCAGCGCCGCGCTGGTATCCAGCTCCAGCCACCGCCCGGCGGGCATCTCCTCTTCCAGCACAAAGCCCCAGCTTTTGCTGTCACCCGGCCAGCCGAACCAGTAGGCCCCCGCCGGCAGGGCCTCGTCCACGGTATAGCGCAGCTTTTCTTCCAGGGGAAAGCAGTACTCGTCAAACAGCATCGCCCCGGCGTATACCTCCCGCACGACCGCTGTTTTGTCAAAGCCATCCCCCGCACCGGTGATGGTCAGGGCTTCCCCGGGGGAAAACAGCGTTCTAAGATCCAGCCCCATCTGGCTCCAGTCCGACACTTCCAGACAGTTCCCATTCTCCCAGGCCGTATCGCCAAACACCGTCTCCCCCGCCACGGTCACTTCTGCCTCCAGGGCGCCGAATTCCTCCGTGGCGGTGTTGTAAAAGAGCTTGTCCGGCCAAATCACGATGTAGCTGTTGAGGCAGTAAAAACGCTTCTCCCCCTCGCTCACCGTACCTTTCACTTCCCCGCCGTAATAAAAGTCCGTGCCATCCACCCAGAACAGCTCGTCCTTGGCCCCCAAGCCCCCGGCATCGGCAAAACTCTGCACCCGGCAGCGCTTTTCCCGGCTGGCCAGCACCGGGCTGTGATCCGCCGTCAGATTCTCCATCCCGGCGATCTCTCCCTCGCCGGCTCCCAGGCACAGATTCAGTCCGCCGAAGCGGTTCTGCCACCGGATGCCGCCGCTGTCCGAATGGCTTACCAATGGCAGTCTCATAGCCCACCTCCCCGCACCCATTGCCAGATTTTCCTCATCCTGCATTCTCCCTTCCCTTCGCCGCCCGATGGCGCCGTTTTATACCTCCGCCCCCGGCTGCAGCAGCAGATAGAATTCCGCCTGCCCCGCGGTGGGCGTCTCTTCACTTTCCAGCACCGCCCGCACCCGGCGCTCCCCGCTGCCGGGAAGCACCAGCCGCAGCTGGCGGTATACCCCCGCCTCACCAGGAATTATGTCAACCTTTCGCAGCAAAGCCTCCCCGTCGCTTCCCAGCCCCAGCGAAAGGCTGGCGCCGCCATCGAAAGCCTCCGTCACCCGGCACACCGCCGCCAGCAGCCCATAGCCCCGGGGCAGCCCGGTTTCCGCCGTCGTTCCATGGCAGGCTGCGCTGCCCTGTTTGACCCAGAAGGCCGCCCGGTCTGCCGGTCGGAAGCGCTGGGCATACCAGGCCGCAAACTCCTGCAGCCAGCCGTTATACAGGCTCATGCTGTTGGCATATTTCGTGTATTCGCCGTTTCCCAGGTCGATCATGGCCGCCAGATAGGCGTCATACAGCCGCCGCCACGGCCCCGGCAGCAGCAGCCGCCGGCGGCTGTACATCCCGCCGTCCCAGTCCCCGGCGCTCTGCAGCAGCACCTCGGTCCAGATCTGACTTTCCACATCCCCCAGCCACTGGGCCTTCTGTCCCATACGGAAGGCATTGGGCTTGATCTGATCCGTCTGCCGGATCACCTCGCCCACCGTCATGCCATCACCCCCCAACCGGCGCCCATAGGCGCTGCCGGATTCATGCCGCCGCCCGCAGGCAGCACCGGGCTCTGCCTCTGTGTCTGCTGCTGGGCCTCAATGAGATTTTCCCGGGTCTGCGCAGCGCCGGGATAATGCAGCTCCGCCATTTTCGTCCAGAAGAGGATCCGGGTCTGTTCTTCCGCCGGGTCGCCGAAGGCGCCGGCGCTGTAATAGGTCTGCAGCTCCTGCCACATGGCCGTCCGGTCCCCCGCCAGGGCCGCGGCATTGTCGCAGGAGAAGAGAAAGCGGTCATTCCAGTACCACTGTCCCGCCTCGTCCTGAGCCAGAAAGTCCCACTTGTTCCAGACCTCATTCCGGTGCTCGCCCCGGGCGTCGGTGCCCACGATGGGCCGCCGTTCGTCGGCATAGGCCAGCTCAAACTTGAACATGGCCTCAAACAGCGCCGCCCAGCAGGCCTTTTTCATCACCCGCTTGGACTGCATCCGTCCCGCCGCCTGGCTGGCGGCAAACTGCTTGGCCACCGCCGACTGGGCCGTGGAATCCCTCCGGCCCTGGAAGGAGTCGGTGATGCCGATGATGTCCCGGGCCTCCTGATACACATACTCCAGATAGCTCAGCGTCTGCTCCACATCACACTTCAGGTCATACACGCCGATGAAGTTTTTGTCCGTCACATTCTTCAGCCGGATAACCTTGGCCACCCCCGTGTCCACCCGGATGCCGGGATCGGGCGGCAGGGTGATGTAGCTGCCGGCGGCCAGAAGCTGGTCGATAATGCTCTTTTCCAGCCGATTGATGGTGTTTTGCTGATCCCGGATCTTGTCGATATCACTCTCGCCCAGCAGCTTTCCGTACACGGACACGGATTTCTGCAAAAACACCGGGAAAATGTCCGGCTTGTACCAGGGAATGCGGTTGGGCTCGCCGCTCACCGGATCTGCCCCGGGGATCACCGAGCCGTCGGAGCGCAGCTGGGGCAGCCAAAGCTCCTGGGCTTCCTCCACCTGCTCCTGCATCCAGCCGCCGCAAACCGGGCAGCGCCGCCCCTTTTCCTCGTCCTCGTCCTCGCTCCCGCCCATGGCGGGAGCCAGCGTCTCCGCCGGCTCCATGGCGCCGCATTTCCCGCAGCGCAGGCTCCGCCGGGCCTGACAGTCCTCCCAGTCCGCCAGCACCCGGTCGTTGACCCAGGAAAACATCCCGATGCCGCCGGTATCGTTGCGGTAATAGGCCACATACTGGGTCACCAGCTCTTCGCTCTCGGAGACCTCTCCCGGACTGCGCAGTCCGGGCTCGCTCTCGTTCTCCCCGGACACATCCACGCCGTAGCGCCGCCGTATGAATTCTCTGGTCTGGGGCAGCTTCACGATCAGCTCGTCCATATCCTCCAGCTGCCCCGTCACCCCCGGCTGGGGCAGAAGCTGCTTGGGATGCAGCACCGACACCACGCTCTCGCCCATGCTGCCGAAGCCGCCCTTTGCGCTGTCCCATTCCAGCATGAACAGGCCGCCGCCCTGAATGGGCACCGTGCGTTCCATCTGGTCGTTGAGAACCTCCATGGGCAGCCGGTCCAGCTTGTTGCGCAGCATGTCCTCGATCAGCAGCGCCAGATGCTCGTCCTCTTTCCGCAGCGCCGTCACCTTGGGCTGGGGGATGTTGGGGTCCACCTGAGCCTCGATCAGCTCCGCGGCAATGTTTCGCACATGGGGCGTCTGCCGCACCACATCCCCCTCCACCAGGCTGTCGATGCGGCTGCGGCCCCGGTAGATCGCCTCCCGCTCATCCATCTGCTCCAGCTCTCCGGCCCAGGCGGCCTCGTAGCGCGCCAGCTTATCCTGCCAGTGCTGCAGCTTTTGTTTCAAATCCATATTCTCATTCCTCCTGTTCCTCAGAGCCTCGCAGCGTTTGCGCCCGCAGGCGCAAATAAAGTCCGATGTTTTTCCCGGCGACATGTGCGTCGGGAAAAACACCTCCCGGCCTGCAAACGTCAGCAGCTTGCCGCCTGGCGCTGCCGCAGGCCGAAACCCCTCAAATCAAAAGCCCCGGCTTTTGATTTGTTCAAAGACTCAGACCGCCGTTCAGGCCGCCGCCCAGCACGAAGCGCCAGTCCACAAAACCGGCGGACAGGCGGGCATAGCCGTCCCAGATGTTCTCGTCGTTGGCACCCAGGCGGCTGGTGATCTCGCAGTCCACGCGATCCAGCCACACCGCGCCGTCGCACTGTTCGTTGTAGCTGGAATCCATCAGGAACCAGGGAGCGGCGTTTTCGTCGCCGATGTAGTCGTTCAGATAGGGCCACACCAGCACCCGCATGGAGCCGAACAGGTAGTTGAAGTCGTTGTTGGAGCTGCCGGGCACCTCGTAGGAGCCAAGCACGGAAAACACGTTCTTCTTCAGCGCGGCAATGTTGGGAATGATGATGGTGTCGGGCTCCAGACCCAGGGTCTCACCGTTGTCGCCCTTGTAGTTCTGCATCATGGTCATGGCCGCGCCCAGGGCCTCTTCGGAAAAGGCCGTCTCGAACATATTGCACTGGTCGCCGCCGGAGACCTTGGCCGGATGCTCCCTGGCAAACAGGCACAGGCCGTCGGCAGAGCCGCAGTCAAAGTCAAAGCCGTTCACCGTCACGCTGGTCTCGCCCCGGCTGGCGGTGCCGAAGAGATTGGCAAAGAAACGTTCCCGGGTACGGTAGAACGAGTCCGTGAGCTTGGTGGCCCGCTTGGTCATCTCGCCGATCTTGTTGTCGTCCCGCATCTCCCGGGAGATGGCGATCTGGCTCTTCCACACCTGGTTCACGATGGTCTTGGGATAGCCCTCCTCAAAACCGTTGGCGGGATGGGCGCCGTTTTCGCCCACCACCTGCCAGTCGGAAGCGGCGGTCACGGAGGTAAAGGCCTCCGCCCAGTGCTCACTCTTCACCTGCCGGAAGATCTTGGGACCGATCTCCTTGCGCTTCCAGGCCTCCGTCACATCCTCGATGCAGCTGGTGATGGGCGCCTGATACTTGCCATAGAGGGTATCCAGCCGGCCGCTGCCCTCTGCGATCACGATATTCGCCATATTGCAATAACCTCCTTCTGATTAACCGAGGAAGCGGCAGCGGCACTTGTCGCCGGCGGCGCTTCCGTCCATGTCCACGATCTCAATGTTTTTCACCCCGGCGGCGGGATCGATGCCCAGACCGTCCCCGCTCACACCGGCCAGACCGCCCGCCGTCAGCGTCTCGTCCGCCGCGGCCAGGGGCGCTTCAAACAGCACTTTCCCACTCACCCGGATCACAGGGATCGTGCTGCCGGCCTTGGCGCCGGCTTCTTCCCGCATGCTGATGTAACCGGGCTCCGCGCTCACACCCAGCGTCCCCTCCGTCAGCGCCAGGCACAGGCCGATCTGGATGTCGCCGTCCCGGGCCAGCTTGTAATACTCAAAGGGCATAGGCTGCCCGTCGTCATAGGAATAAGGCACAAAAGCCATGATTCTCTCCTCCTTTTGTCACTGTCGTTTGTACTTCTGATACTTCCGGTACTTTTTCCGGATCTCCCCGTCGGTGATGCCGGGCTTGGCCAGGCGAAACTGCGCCGCCACCTCCGCCGGCACACTGGTGTAGTCCCCGCTGCCCGCGCCTCCGGCAAGGCTTGTCATGTGCTGCCTTGTCACCGCGGACTGCATGGCCTGCCGGGCGGCCTTATCTGCCTGTTTCTGCATCAGGGCCTCATAGCGGCTCAGCTTAAAGGCCTCCACCAGGTTCACGCCCTTTTTCACCAAAGCGTAAAAGCCCTCAAATTCCGGCATATCCAGCAGATCGTCCATACTGCGAATGTCCCCATCCAGCGCCCCGATCTGCCGGATCTGCTCCTGGGCCACGATCCGGGCCCTTTCGTCCTGGGTCCGCCCCAGCTCTTCCGCCAGGCCCCGGTGCTCCCGGGCCAGCCGCTGCAAAAAGCCCCCGTCCGGGGCCCAGCCGCCGCCCATTGTCTCCGCCGCCGGCGCTTCCCCGGCTTCTTTCGGCCGGTCATCCGCGGCCGCCTCGATCCACCCGGTCTCCTCCGGCCCCCGGAATTCCCAGCCGCCGGAAGTCTCCGGGGCCGCACCCGCGGTCATCGCCCTGCCTTCGCCGCTCATGGCGGCGCTCGTCTCGTCCATGTCTTACCCCTTTCTCACTTTCCGTTTCGCAGATCCTTGCCCCGCACGGCCCGGCCCCGCCGGGCGGTATCCCGCTGCTTCATGGCCGGTACCTCCTGGGCCCCGGCACCCGAAATCCTCTGCTCATAGCCCTGCTTCTGCTTTTTCACCCAAATGCCTCCTTTCACATGGGTCGTCCCCACAGTTTTATAAGAAGCCGGCGGCCTTCCTCGTCGGCGTTCTCGTAATCCTGCCGCATGTCCTTTGTCCAGCGGCGCTTTGCCCCCGGAGCCGGCTCGTCCTCATAGCTCTGCTGGTCCCGGATATAATGGGCGATGGCCAAAGCCATCACCAGGTCGTCATGCTCTCCGGCGATGGCCTCCGGCCGCCGCCGGGCGTTGTACTGAAAGCTCAGCATCTCCCCCAGCGTGTCCTTGTCCCGCACCAGCTCCGGCTCCTCCCGGAAGGCCTCCACCAGTCCGGCGATCATCAGAGGTCTTGTCTTTCGGTTGGTCTCAAAACCATACGCCGTCAAAAGCGCCCCGGTAAAGTCATCCACCTTTTCCCGCACATAGAGCCTTGGATATCCCATCATCTCCAGCATTTTGTTGGGATAGCCGGAGTAGTTCGTCTCGATGCCGATCAGGGCGTTGTTGTAATACCGCCCCAGACAGTACATCTGCCGGGCATACATATCCTCATCGAACCGATGCCGCAGCACCGCCACCTGCCGCCCGCTGCTGTTGTCCAGCACCTGCCCCACAAACCAGTCGCCGCCGGTACCGGCGGTGTCCCCGCCGATCACATAGGGCCGCCCTGCCACGGGTTTTTCGTAAATGCGGACGATCCCGTTCTTCTGCGCTTCCCAGCGTATATTTGTCAAAACCGTGGGATCCTCCGTCCGGTCATACCGGAATTCGCCCTGTTCCTCCGGCGCCGGGGCCCGGGCCCGCCGGGCGGCCACCTGCTCATTGTCGAACACGCTCTGTCCCCCGGTCACAAAGGCCTCGTCCGGACAGGCGGGGTATTCCTGCTTAAACAGCGTTTCATCTCCGGCGCAGTTGTTCTGGATGCACCAGCGCCGCCACTGCAGCTGCTCCTCCTCCAGCCCGTATTTCTCCGCCAGCGCCTGCTCCTCCTCCGTCCACTGCGTCCCGGGGATCACCTTCATCCGGTAATCCCGGTTTTCAAACCAGGGGAAAAACAGCGGCTCAAAATCGCTCTCCCCCCGCACAGCCTGCTCCCACATCCGGTGGAATTCGTCAAAGCCGTTGGCGGTACTCTCCACGATCACCATGGTGTCTTTTTTCGCCGGCACCGCCTGCATGATGCCCACCCAGGTGGCCGCCTTGTCCCCCCGCCAGAAGGCGAATTCCGAGGCATGCACATTGTGCAGCGTGTCGCTTCGTCCGATGCCCTCGCCCCCGGCGGTATTGCAGCGGATGCAGCTCATCAGTCCGGGATTCGCCGCCTTTTTCCCCGCGTCCCGTTCCGGGCTTTCAAACACCAGCTCCCGGGCGTTGGAGTTTTTGGTCATGGGCCGCAGCTCCTCCGGCAGCCTCTCGTAAAAAAGCCTGGACATCTTGAAAAGATTGGCCGTGGAGTCCTCCCGGTGGGCCACGATCAGAGAATTGACGTTCCGGTGCCGGGCCGTCCGGGAAAAGATCATCGCCTCCGCCAAAGTGGAAAAGCCCAGCTGCCGGGCCTTGAGGATGATCACCCGCTGGGGCTTCCCCTGTTTTTTCTGCCGCAGCAGGGTCTGATACAGCCGCCGCTGGGCCGGGTTGAGCTTCAGCCGCCGGAGTCTGGCGTCCTTGGTGCGTATGTAGAGATTCTTCTCAATGAACGCCCGCTCCTCCGACAGGCTCATGACTTATGCCGCTCCTGAAACACCGTGCAGGCCGCTCCCGCCGGGCAGGGCCTCTTCTCATAGCGCATCAGAATATACAGACAGGCCCGCAGCATCTCGCAGTCCTCCCCCACATTCACCGGGCAGGAATAGATGCATCTTCGGCATTTATCTTTCATGTTTTTTCCTCCTTCGTTCGCTTGTGGCCCTTATACTGGCACAGTAAAAAAATTTCTGCAATATAAATCTTGCACTGCGCAACTTTTTGTGATAAAATTTTTTCACCATCAAAAATGAGGTGAAAACATGGATGTTAAACTCATGGGCGCCCGCATCAAAAATGCCCGCCAGCTCCGTCAGGTCACCATGGAGCAGGTCGCCCAGCGCATCGGCGTGAACAAATCCACCGTCCAGCGCTATGAAAGCGGCCTCATCCAGACGCCCAAGCTCCCGGTCATCAAATCCATCGCAGATGCGCTGGATGTCAACTGCCTCTGGCTCACCGGGGAAAGCGACAGCATCGAGCCCGTAGCCGGAGACGATGAGATCAACCGTTATCTTTCTCTTCTGGAAAACCGTCCCGAGCTCCGCAGCCTGCTGAAAACCGCGGAGGGAGCCAATGTAGAGCAGGTCCAGGCCGTGGTGGACTTCCTCACCGCCTTCCGCCGGAACCAATGACCGAGGAGATCTTCGTCCGTTATCTGGACTTCCCCAACCGCAGCGTCAAAGCCGCCACCTTCCCCAACGATGACGGCAGCTTTGACATCTACGTCAACACCCTCTATCCCGAAGCCATCCAGCGCCGGGCTCTGGAGCACGAGCTGGAGCACATCCGCCATGGCCACTTCTACTCCGACGCCCCCATCCGGCAAAAGGAAGCCGAGGCGGACGGCCGCCCCCTGCCTTCGGAGCCGGAGGGCCGCAGTGTCCCCGTCTTTGACAGCCCCGCCGCCCTTGCCGACTGGCTCCTTGGCCAATAAAAGAGCCGCAGCGGATGCCGCGGCTCTTGCCCCATCCAAGCAAAAACCGCCGCAGAGAAATTCTCTGCGGCGGTTTTCCGTTTCTATATAAGCAATCAGGCCTTGTCGATGGGCAGACCGGCCTGCTGACGCTCCTTGATGGCGTCCTTGCGGGAGAGGTTCACGCGGCCGCGCTCGTCGATCTCGGTGACCTTGACCCAGGTGTAGTCGCCCACATTCAGGACGTCCTCCACCTTCTCGGTGCGCTTGAACTCCAGGTCCTTGATGTGGA
>CAZSAX010000006.1:0-29828 GCA_964605075.1 uncultured Oscillospiraceae bacterium | reverse complement strand
AAACTCTATCCGGAGCAACACCGTGGTTGGGGAACAGGCTGGCCCGGCCCCCCATAGGAGGTGGCTTGAGCGCTGCGGCAACGCCGCGCCTAGATAGATGGCCGTTTTTAACAGGACCCGGCTTACAGGAAGACTCATAACAATAATAAGAGACAGGTGAAAACCTGTCTCTTTTTTATTCAAGTTGTAGCTATTCGTTGCTTGTTCCGGGCCAGTACAAATTATATAATGAAGTGTAAAAGGGGGGCGTATGCTCTTGACACTGAAAGACTATATTTTAAGCCTTAGAAATAAGAAAATCACGGTGATTGGCGCCGGTATTTCCAATCGCCCGCTCATTAAAATGCTCTGTGAAAACGACATGGATGTGACTGTCTGCGACCGTTCCGACACGCTGCACCCGGAGCTGGAGGGTCTGGCGCTGACCGCTGAGCTCGGCCCGGATTATCTGGAGAATCTGTCTGCGGATATTATTTTTCGCACGCCGGGGCTTCACCCGGAGGCCCCTGCGCTTCGGAGAGCCCGGGAGCAGGGAAGTATTGTCACCAGCGAAATGGAAGTATTCCTGAACCTTTGTCCCTGCCGCGTGATCGCTGTAACCGGAAGTGACGGAAAGACCACCACAACCACACTCATTGCAGAGCTTCTCAAAGCTGCCGGTTATCGTGTCCATCTGGGCGGAAATATTGGCATGCCGCTGCTTTGCAAAACCGATGAGATCCTGCCGGAAGATGTTGCTGTTCTGGAGCTCAGTTCTTTCCAGCTGCACAGCATGAATTGTGCGCCGGATGTGGCTGTGATCACAAACATTTCACCCAATCACCTGGATGTACACCCGGATTACCAGGACTACATCGACGCCAAGAAACAGATTTACCGGCACCAGCGTTGCGATGGGAAGCTGATCCTCAACGCCGATAACGTGGTGACAGCTTCCTGCGCGCCGGAAGCCAAGGGCACGGTAAGCTTTTTCAGCCGGCAGTCGGCGCTGAAATCCGGTGTCTGCCTGGATGAGGAGGGGAATATCGTTTTTTGCAAAGACGGGCTGATGCAGCCCATCCTTCCGGCCACAGAGATTCGAATTCCCGGCGTACATAACATAGAAAATATGATGGCCGCGTTTGCTGCGACCGAAAACCTTGTCAGTCCCGAAATCATGCGGCAGGTGGCCCGCAATTTCTCCGGTGTTGCCCATCGACTTGAACCCGTTCGTGTGCTCAGAGGAGTAACATTCATCAATGACTCCATCGCCTCCAGCCCCAGCCGCACCATGGCCGGCCTGGAGTGCTTTGAAAACAAACTCATTCTTATCGCCGGCGGCAAGGATAAGGGGGTTTCCTTTGACGATCTGGGCGAAGTTATCTGCCGACATGTTAAGAGCCTGTATCTGACCGGCCTTACAGCGGAAAAGATCCGACAGTCCACCCTGTGTGCGCCGAATTATAAAGATGGAGCCCCCGCCATTCATGTGATCGGTGACTTCAAGGAAGCCGTGGAGGCTGCGGCCGCCGAAGCCAAAGAGGGCGATATCGTCCTTCTTTCGCCTGCATCCACATCCTTTGACCGCTTCAAAAACTTTGAGGAACGCGGCAATACCTTCAGAAAAATCGTGGAGGAGTTGGTATAATCATGGATCTGAAAGCTCTGACAAAGCAGCTTTGCAACGCCGCCGGACCGTCTGGATTTGAGTCGGCAGTATTGGAAATAGCCAGGAATTATCTGACGCCTTTTGCCGACGAGATCAGCACCGATGCCCTGGGCAATCTGATGGCCATAAAGCGCTGCGGTCGCAAGGGCGCAAAGACGATCATGCTCAACGCCCATATGGATGAAATCGGCCTCATCGTGACCGGCGCAGAGGACGGATTTCTTTCCTTTGCCTCCCTGGGCGGCGTGGATCAGAGAATGCTGCCCGCCCGGGAAGTCCGTGTTCTGACAGAACCGCCCATTTTTGGTGTTATTGACACCCTGGCGCCCCACCTTTTGGACAAGGATGCCGCCGACACCGCTTTTGAGCCGGAGAAGCTTCGTATTGACATTGGTATGAACCAGGAACAGGCCGAAGCTGCCATTCCGCCCGGAACGCCGGTGGTATATGCAGCCGGCTGCGAAGAAATCGGGCATGGCTGTCTTTGCGGAAAGGCACTGGATGACAGAAGCTGTGTGGCCATCATCATGAAAGCTTTTGAACTTCTCACTGCCCGGGATCTCGGTGTGGATCTGTGCTGCCTGATCAGCAGTCAGGAGGAAGTCGGCCATCGTGGTGCTTTCGTTGGGGCCTGGAGCCTGCAGCCGGATATTGCCATCGTGGTCGATGTCACCCACGGAAAGACACCGGATGCGCATAATGTATATACGCAATGCGGGAAGGGCCCGGTGATCGAATATGGTCCCAACATGAACCGATCCCTTACCGATGAACTCATTCAGATCGCCAGGGAACGGGAACTGCCTTATCAGATCGGCGTTTCGGCCGGTGGAAACAGCGGTACCGATGCACACGCCATTCAGATATCCCGTCAGGGCGTCGCCACGGCGCTTATCTCTTTGCCGCTGAAATATATGCACACCCCGGTGGAAATGGTCTGCGTGGATGACATGATGACCCTGCAGCGTCTGATTTGTGAATATGTGCTGGAAGGAGGCGAAGCCAGTGCTTGATACGTTGGAAACCCTGTGCTGCCTGGATGGCGTATCCGGCGGAGAGAAGGAAATCCGCGACTATATTCTTGAACGCGCTATGCCGCTGGCCGACGAGCTCCGCACCGACCCCATGGGCAACCTCATTTTCTTTAAAAAAGGCCGCAAGCAGCCCCAGCAAAAGATCCTGTTTTGTGCTCACATGGACGAAGTGGGCCTCATCGTCACCCATATTACAGAGGACGGTTATCTTCGTTTTGCCTTCGCCGGAGGGATCGACCGCCGTGTCCTCATGGGAAAGAAGGTATTTATCGGCGCCCAGCGCGTCCCAGGGTTTATCGGAACCAGGGCCATTCATCTCACAACGGCTTCCCAGCGGAAAGCTATCCCCGACGTAAATGATATGTTCATTGACATTGGTGTTTCCAGCCGAGAAGAGGCCGAAGAATGTGTCGCTGTCGGTGACTGCGTTGCCTTTGACGACAGCGTTATACGCTTTGGTGATGGCTTTATCAAGGCCAAGGCCATTGATGATAGAGTGGGCTGCGCCACCATGCTGAAGCTTCTTGAAAGCGATCTTCCCTGTGACTGCTGGTTCGCGTTCACAGTGCAGGAAGAAGTCGGCTGCCGAGGAGCCACTGTGGCTGCCAATATTGTTGATCCCGACATTGCCATTGTCCTGGAGGGAACCACCGCGGCTGATCTGGCCGGCGTTCGCGGCGCAGACCGCGTATGCTGTCTTGGCAGCGGAGTTGTAATTCCGTTTATGGACGGCGGAACAATTTATGACCGTGCACTTTGCCGCCAGCTTTCAGCCATTGCCGAAGCCAATAACATTCCCTGGCAGACAAAGACCCGCGTGGCCGGCGGGACCGATGCGTCGGTTATCCAGCGGCAGGGCAGAGGAACCCGCGTTGCCGCGCTGTCTGTGGCTGTGCGGAATCTCCATTCCCCGGCCTGTGTTGCCAGGATCGACGATTGCGAAGCCCAGGGGAAGCTGGCAATGCTGTTTCTTGAGGATATTGCTGAATGAAAATATCAAAAAAAGTTTTGGACACCGCGGCGCTTGTTATGCCCCGTCTGACCGACCGCTTTGCAGAAATTGATGCGGTTTCATTGAAAAACACAGAAAGAATCCTGGATGCCTTCCAGGCAGAGCGTGTTTCGGAGCATCATTTTGCCGGCACCACCGGTTACGGCTATGACGATGCCGGACGCGATACGCTGGACCGGATTTACGCCCGGGTTTTTGAGGCAGAAGCGGCGCTGGTGCGGCTTGAATTTGTTAACGGTACACACGCATTGTCTGCGGCCCTTTACGGCTGTCTGGCCCCGGGAGACAAGATGCTCTCGGTCACCGGACTTCCATACGACACCATGCGTACTGTCATCGGCCAGCAGGGAGATGCTCCCGGGTCCCTGAAGTTTTATGGCATCGGTTATGAACAGACAGAGATCGGCGAAGATTTTTCCGAAAAACTTGCGGACCCTGCCGTAAAAATGATTTATATCCAGCGCTCCCGCGGCTATGACAGTCGGGATGCACTGACCGTAGAGGAAATAGGCCTTATTGCGCAAAGAGCCAAAGCTCTTCGCCCGGATGTCATTGTAATGGTCGATAACTGCTATGGCGAATTCACGGACACCCGGGAACCCACCGCCGTAGGTGCTGATCTGATTGCAGGCTCTCTGATCAAGAACCCCGGCGGCGGTATTGCGCCCCGCGGGGGCTATATATGCGGCAGGAAAGACCTTGTCGAGCTGGCCTCCTATCGCCTGACCACTCCCGGCATCGGCGGCGAGTGCGGCGCCTCGCTGGGACAGAACCGGCTTTTATACCAGGGCCTTTTTAATGCGCCCCACGTGACCGCCCAGGCACTGAAAACAGCCGCTTTCTGTGCCGCCATGCTGGAGGACTTCGGTTTTCAGACCTCTCCCGGCCCGCTGGACAAGCGCAGTGATATCGTTCAAACCATCACCCTCGGTTCCGCGGAACGCCTTGTGGCCTTCTGCAGGGGCATTCAGGCCGCATCCCCGGTGGATTCCTACGTTTCTCCGGAGCCCTGGCAGATGCCCGGTTATGACTGCGAGGTCGTTATGGCTGCCGGCAGTTTTATCGGCGGCTCTACCGCAGAACTCAGTTGTGACGGACCGCTGCGCGAACCCTACACCGCCTATCTCCAGGGCGCGCTGACCTTTGAGAGCGGTAAGCTGGGTATTCTTTCTGCCATTTCAGAAATGTTGGGAGAATAAGCTGCATATACATGGCATAGGGAGGGATCCTTATGTCTGGAAAACGTTGGCCGCGACGGAGTTTTTCTCCTGCAAGGCCGCATCGCGGCGTGTTTCCGCTGCTGATCCTGCTGCTGTTGGCAGCCGTAATGTTTACCGTTTCCCTTTATCTGCGTTCGTTGGCAACAGAGCTTGCCGTCTCTATGGCGCAGGATAAAGTTGTAGCCACGGTAAATGATATTATCAAAAGCCGCATGGGCACGGCAGCGGTAGATTACGGAGATCTGGTGAATCTGGAAAAGGATGAAACCGGAGAAGTGTGCGCCGTAACCACCAACGTTATTGCCATCAATAAACTGTCCAGCGATATCCTTATGGACGTGGTTGACGCCACCATGGATCATGAACTGGAGATCGGGATCCCCATCGGCAGTCTTACCGGCAGCACGCTGCTTTTGAGCCGAGGTCCGGATATTATAGTAAAAATCGAGATTCTGTCCTCCAGTTTTACCGGTTTTCGCAGTGATCTGACCACTATCGGCATTAACCAGACGCGTCACCAGATCCTGCTGGAACTGAAAGAAGACATTACGCTTATCATGCCTTGGCATACCGTAAATACCAGCGTGGTGACAGAAATTCCTGTAGCTGAAACCATTATTGTCGGCCAGGTGCCCCAGAGCTATCTGAATTTGGGAGAATGAAATGGAAGAACTAAAGAGGGAATATAACGAGCTAGTCGATAAGCTCCTTCAGCTGAGCATCGCCTATTACGACAACGATGCTCCGCTGGTGTCCGACTATGAATATGACATGATGAATAACCGCCTTAAGAAGCTGGAAGCGGAGCATCCGGAATGGATACGGGAGGATTCTCCCACGCAGCATGTGGGCGGGCATGTGAGCACCATGTTCACAGAGGTACAGCATCCTGTGCCTCTGCAGAGTTTGCAGGATCTGTTTTCCTTTGAAGAAGTCGAAGCCTTCGTTCAGAAAGTAGATGCCGCCGTGGAAGCGGAACACAGCTATGTGGTCGAGCCAAAGATCGACGGACTTTCCATCGCCATTGAATACAGAAACGGCGTATTCTGGCAGGGTGCCACCCGCGGCAACGGCGATGTGGGCGAGGATGTAACGGAAAATCTTCGCACCATTCGCTCGCTGCCCAAAACATTGAAAAACGCCCCCCAGCGGCTCATCGTCCGGGGCGAGGTCTACATGAGCCACGAGACATTTGGTATCCTGAATGCCCGAAGAGAGGTCAGTGGGGAAGCACTTTTGGCCAACCCACGAAATGCTGCCGCCGGCTCCCTGCGGCAGAAAGACCCCAACGTCTGTGCCGAGCGAATGCTGGACGTTATTTTCTTCAACATTCAGCTGGCTGAGGGCGTGGAATATACCAATCATTACGAGACGCTGGAAGCCATGGCGGCCATGGGTCTGCCTGTGGTTGCTCATTCGCTTTGCAGAACAGCGAAGGAATGCACGCAGACCATTGACGCCATCGGTGAAGGACGGGAAAACTATCCCTTCGATATTGACGGTGCCGTAGTCAAACTGAATGACCTGTCGCAAAGAGCGATTATGGGCGGCACAGAGAAATTCCCCCATTGGGCCGCCGCCTATAAGTATCCGCCGGAAAAGAAAGCCAGCGAAGTGGTGGATATCGTGATACAGGTGGGGCGCACCGGTGTTTTGACCCCCAAAGCCGTGGTAAAGCCGATCCGCCTGGCCGGCACGACCGTCACGAATGCCACTCTTCACAACCAGGATTTTATCCAGAACCTCGGTGTGAACATCGGCGACACGGTGTTGGTCCAGAAGGCCGGCGAGATCATCCCGGAAGTGCTGGAAGTGGTAAAGAAGGGAACGGAAGCGGATTGGTTCCGTCTGCCTTCCGCTTGCCCGGTGTGCGGTTCCCCCGTTGCCCGGGACGAAGACGGCGCTGCCATTCGCTGCACCGGGGCAGAATGCCCGGCCCAGACCCTGCGGAACATTGTGCATTTTGCTTCAAAGGAAGCTATGGATATCGACGGACTTGGCCCCGCCGTTGTGGAAAGTCTGGTAAATGCCGAGCTCATAAAAACACCGGCCGATCTGTATTATCTTGAAGCGCAGTCGGTGGCAGGCCTGGACCGCATGGGGCAAAAATCAGCCGAGAATCTTATGGCCGCTATCGTCAACAGCAAAGATGCCGGTCTGGCCCGACTGCTGTGTGCCTTTGGTATACGGCAGGTCGGTCAAAAAGCAGGGAAGGTGCTTGCCAGAAATTTTGCCAATCTGGATGAACTGATGGCAGCCAGCGAGGAAAACCTCACCGCCATCGGTGATATCGGCCCCGTAACCGCCCGCTATATTATCGACTGGTTCCGGAATCCGCAGTCACAGCATCAAATTGAACTTCTGAAAAGTGCCGGCGTGAGCTTTGACAGCAAGGAACGTGTTTCTGACAATCGATTTTTGGGAAAGACCTTTGTCCTGACCGGGACACTGCCCAGTATGACCCGCCAGGAGGCCGAAGAGCTTATTGAGCGTTTCGGCGGAAAAGCTTCCGGCTCGGTTTCCAAAAAGACAAGCTATGTTCTTCTGGGTGAAAACCCCGGCTCCAAGTATACAAAAGCGCAGCAGCTGGGCATCGATATCATCAATGAAGAACAGTTTCGGGCTATGACCGAATAATCAAAAAGGCGAGGGATTCGAACCCTCGCCTTTTGCTATAAAGATTTATGATTCCAAAAGCATCACGACGCCGCTGACTGCCATCATGATGTAGATAAACCTGCGCATGGTGTCGGCGTTGATCTTATCGAAGATACGCTTACCGATGTAAGTTCCCAAAATCATACCGGCGATTGCAACCGCAGAGCAGATAAGCACGCTGGAGGTCACAACACCGCTGTGGATACGAACACCAACGATATAGATGTTTGTGACCAGAAAATAGCTTTGGAGCGTGGCCAAATACTGTTCCTTATCATCAAACACCGATGAATAGTAAAGACTCATGGGCGGTCCGCCCACAGAAAACAAAGCACTCATTACGCCGCCGATGCTGCCGGCCAGAAGTCCGTTCGGAACCGTGGCTTGGATCCGAATACGCTTGGCAACGAACAGAAAATAAACACTTAAAACAACCAGGAAAACACCAAGCAGTGTTTTCAGCGTGTCATTGCTCAGACTCATGGCATAATGAGATGTGACCGTTGCCAGGACAAAGTATCCGCAAAGGGGCACGATCATCTGCTTCCACTGAACTTTTTTCCGCCAGCGCCAACAGATCCAGGAAGCCTGAAAAACCGTTATGATATTGATCATAGCCGCCGCGGCAAAGGTGGACTCCATCACATAAGGCAAAAACATCATGGAAAAGACGCCAACACCAAAACCACAGATGACATTGAGCATACAGCCAAAGCTGCCGGCAATAAAACAAAGAATATAAACCATAGCTTTGATATTATAGCCGGTCACCGCGTCTTCGGCAATATAATTTCACAATTAACAAACCCCTGCCGTTTCGGCAGGGGTTTGGGGAATTATTCCGCCACGATCTTTTTCAGCCTGGCATAGCGGGGCAGCGAGCACTCGGTAGGCCGCTCCGGTTCCCCCTGGATCAGGGGCAGGGCATAGTCGATAAATTCGTCGGTCACAAAGTTCCTGCCTTCCGTGATCCATTCCAGAGGCACTTTCTTTTCCGCATTGGCCACAGCGGTAAGAGGAATCAGTTTTGTCTTGCAAACATATTTGCCGCCGGACATATCCCGCTCAAAAGCCACCATTTTGCCGGTTTCTCCCGCCACGGCCGCTTCCACGGCCGCACGGCCGGCAAGCTCCGCCTCCTCCAGATCGGTCTTCGATGCCAAATGGGCACCGCAGCGCTGCAGCAGAGAAAGCTCAATGGCACGCACCTTTGCGCCGGTGCGATCTTTAACGATCTCGGCCAAGCGAGTGGCAAGCCCACCCAGCTGTGCATGACCAAAGCCGTCGGTGGCGCTGGTCTTGGCTTCGGAAACGAAGCTGCCATCCGCAAAATGAAGGCCTTCCGAAACGGCCACCAGACAGTTTTTCTTCTCGGTATAGATTTTATCCACATCGGCCAGGAAGCTGTCCATATCAAAATCCACTTCCGGCAGATAGATCAGATCCGGGCCGGCACCGAATTTGGTGGCAAGAGCCGCACTGGCAGCCAGCCAGCCTGCATGACGGCCCATGATCTCGATAATGGTGATCTGGCCGGTGGGGTAGACCTTGGAGTCTTTGGCAACCTCCATGCAGCTGGTGGCAATGTATTTTGCTGCGCTGGCAAAGCCGGGGCAGTGATCAGTGGCAAAAAGGTCATTGTCAATGGTTTTGGGAATACCCATCACCCGGCAGTCCCAGCCGGAGGTTGCCATAAAGCGGCTGATTTTATCGCAGGTATCCATGGAGTCGTTGCCGCCGTTATAGAAGAAATAGCGGACATTGTGCTTTTTGAACACTTCCAGGATGCGCTGATAGTCGGTGTCATCCTTTTCGGGATCCGCCATCTTATAGCGGCAGGAACCAAGCTCAGAAGAAGGCGTGTTTTTCAGAAGCGCCAGTTCTACGGGATCTTCCAGCCCCATATCGTAGAGCTTATCTGCCAGAACGCCGGTAATGCCGTGGTCGGCCCCCAGTACCTGTGTGATCTCCTCTGCATCCAAAGCCGCACGGATCGCACCATAGGCACTGGCATTAATAACCGAGGTAGGCCCGCCGGACTGGCCGATGATGCAGGCACCAATGAGTTTCTTGTCCATAAAAAAACCTCCGAAAAGTTTTCAATTTTTCCTTGATTATGTTGATAATACCACGCTTTGCGTGTAAAATAAAGCCCAAAGGAGTGATATTATGCCTATCGTTACCAGTAAAGAAATGTTTGAGAAGGCCTATAAGGGCGGTTATGCCGTCGGTGCCTTCAATGTTAACAACATGGAGATCGTTCAGGGGATCACGGAAGCGGCTGCCGAAGTGAACGCGCCTCTTATCCTTCAGGTGTCCGCCGGCGCCCGGAAATACGCCAAGCACGTCTACCTGATGAAACTGGTGGAAGCCGCTGTCGCTGACACGGGCCTGCCCATCTGCCTGCATCTGGACCATGGCGCAGATTTTGAGATCTGCAAAAGCTGCATTGACGGCGGCTTCACTTCCGTCATGATCGACGGTTCTCACCACAGCTTTGAGGACAACATCGCACTGACCAGAAAAGTTGTGGAATATGCCCACGATCACGGCGTTGTTGTCGAGGGTGAACTTGGGCGTCTGCAGGGCGTGGAGGACGATGTGAACGTTTCCGCCGAGGACTCCAGCTACACCCGGCCCGAGGAAGTGGAGGAGTTTGTGTCCCGTACCGGCGTTGACTCCCTGGCCATTGCCATTGGCACCAGCCATGGCGCCTTCAAATTCAAACCCGGTCACAATCCTCAGCTGCGCTTTGACATTCTGGAAGATGTGGCCAAGCGTCTGCCTGGTTTCCCCATTGTGCTGCACGGCGCCTCTTCGGTGATCCAGAAGCATGTGGAGACCATCAACGCCAACGGCGGCCAGCTCAAGGACGCCATCGGTATCCCCGAAGATATGCTGCGGGAAGCTGCCCGCATGGCTGTGTGCAAGATCAACATCGACTCCGACCTTCGTCTGGCCATGACCGCCGGTATCCGCAAGCACTTTATGGAACACCCCGATCACTTTGATCCCCGCCAGTACCTGACGGTCGGCCGTGATTTCATTCGGGAACTTGTAAAGGACAAGATCGTCAACGTCCTGGGCTGCGACGGAAAGGCCTGATGAAACGGCTCATCCACGAAATAAAAGAAGCGCTTGGCGGACATGGCCACAGCTGTGTCTGTGATGACTGCATGGAAGAACACAGCCATCACCACCATCACGGCTTCGACAAGGTGATGCTTGGGCGGCTGATCACCGCAGCCGTCCTGCTGATCCTTGGTATGATCATGGGCAAGGGGAGAGCCACGCTTTCCCTCATCATCTATATACTGTGTGTTCTGATTGCCGGCTACGATGTATTTATCGCCGCGGTGGCTAACATCTTCCATAAAAAAGTCTTTGGCGAATCCCTTCTGATGAGTATTGTTGCCATTGCCGCTATCATCATCGGGGAAGCCAAGGAAGGCGCCATGGTCATGTTCCTTTATCAGCTTGGCGAGCTGTTTCAGGGTTATGCCGTGGCAAGGGTCCGACACAATATTGAAGACCTCATGGAAAATCGCTCGCCGGAAGCCACAGAGGTCTTGGCCCATGTACGCTCCAACAAGAGCGACAAAGGGCACACGGAGGAATTTATCTCCAAGTTTTGCCGGATCTATACCCCTGTGGTTCTCGGAATCGCACTTGTTGTATTCCTCTTCAATATCATCGCCGCCCAGGGTAGCGTTTATGAAAGCGTTTATAAAGCCCTGGTCGTCATGGTCATTGCCTGTCCCTGTGCCATTGTGATCGCCGTTCCGCTGAGTTATTTCGCCGGCATCGGCGGCGCCACCCGCCTGGGTATTCTGTTTAAGAACACCGGCGCCATGGACGCTGTGAGCCGCACACGGTCTGTCATTTTTGACAAAGCCGGCGCACTGGAAAACGAAACGCTGCGTGTGAGCTCTGTGAAGAGCGAAAAGATGGACGCCGATGTATTTCTGCGCATTGCCGCCCACGCCTGTGCTTATTCCGGCGGACTGCACGCCGAAAGCATAAAAGCCGCCTATGATGGCGTCATCTACATCGAACTCATCGAGTCCTTTGAAGAAGAACCCGGGCACGGCCTCTGCGTCAGCGTGGACGGAGTCAAGATCGTTCTCGGCACCGCCGACTATGTGACAGCTCATGGTATCCGGCCTGAAAGCGATGTCACAGACGAAAATTCCGCCTATCTCGGCATCGATGGTCAGTATACCGGCCGCATTCTCTTTGAAAAGACCCTGAAACCCGACGCACAGGACGCTGTTACCATTTTGAGTTGGGACAGCAGCAAGGAACTGACACTTCTCACCGGCGACAACGATGCCGCCACGGAGAAGTTTGCCCGGCAGGTGGGCGTTGGCCGCTATTTTGCCGACTGTGAGAGCGCCGACAAGATCGCGGTCGTCCGGGAGATGCAGAATCAGAACAAGGGAACCCTTTTGTTTGTCGGTGATCCCATCATGGATGAGCAGTGTTTGCGGGAAGCCGATATCGGTATTGCGCTGCGCGGTGCGGATTCGGACGCAGCCCTTCAGGCTGCCGATGTTGTCATCATGGACAACCGCCCCTCCAAAGTCATCACGGCCATTGAGGCCGCCCGGCACACCCGGAACATTGTCTGGCAGAATATCGGCTTTGCCCTTGGCTTCAAGGCTCTCATCCTTATTCTGGATCTCTTTGGCGTATGCCCGCTGTGGCTGGCCGTTTTTGCGGATTCCGGCGTAACGCTTCTGGCGGTGCTGAATTCCCTTCGGGCCTTCCATATCAAAGCTGCCATCGATTCCCGGGGAGAAAGGAGGATGCCGCATGGCCGCACACGATGACCATATCCCTGTTCAGGCCATTGTTATAAAAGTCACCGATTGCCGCTGGTTAAAAATCAACCGGAAGCCGGCACGCATGAGCGGTTTTGACAATGCACAGTATCCGCATATTCTTCATCTTCGTTACCGTATAAACGGTACGGACTACCATGCCCGGCGCTGGTTGAGTTGGACTGAAACTGCGCCGCTTGCCGGAGAAACGATACAGATCCAATGTTCAGCCTCCCGGCCAAAGCGTTTTATCCTGGAATAAAAAACGGATAGCAGGTTTTCCTGCTATCCGTTTTTCACTCAAAAGGACATCATAAAGATATTTTCGTCTTCACAGAAATTTTCCACACTGTAGATCACAAGGATCCGATCATAGTCATTTTCCGCTGCAAATTGCGCCACGGAGCTCTTGAAATAGCGCATATCCAGCATAGTGATATAGGAAAAATGTTCCGTCAGGAAGGGCGCCAGGCTGTCGGAATAGCTGTCCCGGAGGACAAGAAGCCGTTCGCCGTCGTGTCCGGTTTCAATGTCCACACGGGGCGTGTTTCCGCCCAGAAACATAGAGTATTTATCTTTTTCGTTCAGAAAGCTTTTGTCATACATCGGCACATCGGCCGGCGTTCCGTCCGAGTAACTTGTAACGGCCGCAGAGCCATCGTCGGGAACAAAGGTTTCCATAGCGTCCGGCTCCACCCAGGAAAAACCGGAACTGGACCAGACAGTGCCATAGAAGTCCTCGGAGACGGTTTCCCGCTCATACGAGGCAAGCGACGGGGCAGGGAGGCTCCATGCCTCACTGATCGCTTCAAAGCCGTGGAAGGCGCCCAGGCTTGTCCAGTGATGATCCGTGCGATAGAAGATATAGTCTTCTTTATGTGCATCCAAGGCGGAATACACATCAATAGCCTCTCCCTTGAACAGATCGTATGCCTGATCGATGACCGCCTTCTGGCTGTCCGAAGGTGCGTTCTCGGGGAGGAGCTCCTTTTTGATCTCTGTTGCCCCGGGAATCAGCGCAAAACTCACCGGAATATCCACGTTCTCCGCCAATGCGTTCACATAGCTCATGTTGGAAGCGATCCGCTCCGCGGAAGGAGCTTCAAACGCCTCCAGAAGATAGCCATCGGACGCATAATAAACGCCTTTGTTTTCCTGCTTACCCGTCAGGCGTTCGCAGCAGGCTTTCAGCGTGGTCCACGAATCGCGGAAGCTAAACTGATCTGTGATGTAGCTTTCAAAATCTTCGGTAAAGCTTCCATCCGCCAGTGCCTTAAAGCTGAAATCGGGCATTTGCTGAAGATATCGGTTTTCCCGAGGGGAGAACTGTTTGTCCGTACTTAGGAGATTTAAAACAAAAAACAGGGAAATAAAGGCTAAAAACACACAAACAACAGTAATACTATAACTTTTTCTCATAATTTCGCCCTCCTTAGAACCGGAAATACAGGAAGGGATTGTAGCTGGAATCCACCAGATAAGCAGTGGAAATCACCAACACCAGAACAATGAGAACAGGGGAGAGGGCATTTCTGAGTTTCTCCGGCAAACGAAGGAACAGTTTCTTTCCGGCCGGCAGACAGGCAAACAGCGCTATGACCAGCAGCACGGCAAAGTTTGCAAGATAATAAAGGTCGGTACTGGTAACGAAACCGGCCTGACCAAAACCGTACATTGCGCGGAAGAATACCATCGTCTGACTCATCGATGTCTGCTGGAAGATGACCCATCCGGAGAAAGCAACAATCAGTGTATAAACATGGCCCAGCCAAGGCACTTTCTTCAGCCACTTGAGCAGGAACAGCTTCTCAAGAATCAGGAAAAAGGCATAATAAACGCCCCAGAACAGGAAGGTCCAGCTGGCACCGTGCCAGAACCCGGTGAGAGCCCAGACAATAAGAATATTCAGCAGCTGCCGGTATACGCCGTGACGATTGCCGCCCAGGGGAATATACACATAATCCCGGAACCAGGTGCCGAGACTCATGTGCCAGCGCCGCCAGAACTCTGTGACCGATTTTGAAATGTAGGGATAATTGAAGTTTTCCAAAAATTCAAAGCCCAGCATACGGCCAAGTCCGATGGCCATGTCGGAATATCCGGAAAAATCAAAATAGATCTGCATCGAAAAAGCCAGGCAGGCCATCCAGGCCCCCACAAAGCTCAGTTCTGCCGCCGGAGAAGCAGCGTAGGCATCCCAGAGCATGCCGATGTTGTTGGCAATCAGAACCTTTTTTCCCAAGCCAATAACAAAGCGTTCCACACCGGAAGCAAACTTGTCCAGCTTGTGTTCCCGTTCGTCCAGCTGGTCAGCAATGTCCTTGTATCGCACGATAGGGCCGGCGATCAACTGGGGAAACAAGGCCACAAAGGTGCCGAATTTCACAAAATTCTTCTGTACGCCGGCGTCGCCGCGATAAACATCAATGGGATAGCTCATAGTCTGGAAAGTGTAAAAAGAAATCCCGATGGGCAGGCTCAGCCCAAGAGCCGGGATACTGATACCAGGGATTTGGCTGAGCGTCTGAGCTACCAGATCAAAATACTTGAAAAAGAAGAGCAGGGCCAGATTCAAAACGGTGTTCACTGTCAAAACCGCATGTGCTTTCTTCCGGTTTTCCTCTCTGTATTTGCCGACAAAAATACCGCTGATATAGTTGAGGCAAATGGAGAAGATCATCAAAAAGATGTATACCGGCTCACCCCAGCCGTAAAAGACAAGGTTGACCACAAACAGCCAGACATTCCGCCAGCGCATGGGAACAAGGTAATAGATCGCCAGCACAACGGGCAGATAGATAAACATGAACAGCAGGCTGGAAAATACCATAACTGTTTATTCCTCCGTGTAATTTTTCTCCGGAGAGAAATTTGCCAGGGGATTGGCGGTTGCCGCCGAACGCAGCTCTGAACTGCCAATATGCGTGTATATCTGCGTGGTGTTCAGGCTCTCGTGGCCCAAAACTTCCTGCAGCGTGCGCACATCCACGCCATTCTGAAGCATCAGCGTTGCTGCCGTATGGCGAAGCTTGTGGGTAGAGTAGGTATTGGGATCCAGGCCGGCCTTGGTGAGTGTTTTTTTCACCATTACCTGTACTGCATCCACGCTCATCCGTTTGCGCCGAGACGACAGAAACATGGCATTCTTATCGATCGAAGCAATGCCGCGGCGAACAATCAGCCAGTCGTTGATCGCCTGACAGGCACTGTCGTTGAGATAAACCACACGTTCTTTGTTGCCTTTACCATGGATAAGGATATGATCGGCGTGAATATCGCTTAAATTCATATTCACCATTTCCGAAATACGCAATCCGCAGTTCAAGAACAGACACAGGATGCAATAGTCCCGTTCTTTATTCTTTCCATCTACCGCCAAAAGCAGACGCCGGCTTTCTTCCAGACTCAAGTAACGGGGAAGCGACTTCTTCAGTTTCGGGGTATCCATATCCTGTACTGGATTGACGTCGAGCTGCTTTGTCTTTACCGTGAGATAATTAAAAAGACCCTTGATGGATGTGATCATCCGGGCACGGCTGGAGGCCGTCAGGGCCCGGTCCCGGGACAGGTAGGCCATGAACTCATAGACCTCAGAAAGGGAGACATCACGGAAAAAATCCAGCGTCAGATCATCAATGCGGATATCTTCCATCTCGGTATCCCGGGGAACAAGACCGCGGGAGAGTGAAAGATAGCGCATGAAAGTACGCAGATCCAGATAATACGAATCCACGGTAGCCCTGGACTGACCCTTGATGGTTTCATGATATACCAAAAAATCTCGAACAACCGGCGGTGCTTCTGTTCTGTAGTCCATAATTCACCTCTCAAATTCCTATGAAATCATAGCAGAGGAGAGGCAGCTTGTCCATGGGCAAATTCACTAAAAATTCGGCATAATTAATATTATGCCGAATTTAGGGGAGCGTAAAACCACTTCCAACATCCAAAAGAGCTCCTTCCTTGAGAAAAACCACATCCTGAGCTCTTTTCTTCAAAAAGTCCAGAATAGCCGAACCATCCGGATGTGTATCCAGTTTCCCGACAAAGGCCATCTTGTTCTGCGCGAATCGGATGCTGGCACCGCCAATGAAACCTGTATCAAAACCTGGCAGCTCAATATAACCGCTGCGAATCTTTAAAACGTTCAATCCAGCGGTTCTGGATTTATCCGCGATACCGTCGTCCGAAGTTATGATCGATTCTTCATCTGCCACACAAACGCAGCAGCATGCATAGCCTTGTTTGACTGGAATCAGCTTTCGCCGTGAAAACTGCTCCAAAACCGCCGGATCCGCTGTTTTGGGGTTGGCGATCAAATATTTACCCGTATCACAGACACAAAGCCCGGCATCCTTTGGGTAAACTTCGCCTTCTTCTTTACGGGCATATTGTATGTCATATCCCCTATTGGTTAAACAATTAACTATTTCAGGATTTATCCCCTTTGAAGCAACGATTCTTTTCCCATAAACCGATAAATTCAGATCCGCGTGAGCCGCCAAGCGCGGCTCAAACAGCGGATTATCCGGCAGCCAAAGAGGCTCAAACCCTTGATAAATCAATCTTTTTTCAAGAAAAGGCCGGTACCTCTCCCCTATTGCCAGCATCATGAAAGTATCGCATCCACGGCTTCCCGCAGGCTTTTCACCCGAATCAGAGAAAGCCCTTCGGGAACTTTCACTTCACCCCGGATATGTGCCGGGATCACGCAGCTTTTGAAGCCCAGCCGGGCGATTTCCGCCAAACGCTGATCCAGGCCCTGAACACTGCGAATCTCGCCGGTGAGGCCCACTTCGCCCACCGCCGCCATGTTATCCGGAATCTCCCGGTCCCGGAAGCTGGAAGCCAGAGCCAGACAAGCTGCCAAATCCGCCGCCGGCTCATCCAGATCCAGTCCGCCGATGACATTGATATAGGCATCGCAGGAACTGAACGCCATGCCTCCCCGTTTTTCCAGTACCGCCAGAAGCAAGACCATGCGATTATGGTCAAAGCCGCTGGCATTTCGCCGTCCGGCAGCAAAACCCGTGGGCGTCACCAGGGCCTGCAGCTCCGCCAGAATGGGCCGGGAACCCTCCATCACACAGGTAACGCAGGTGCCGGGACTGTTCTGCGGCCGCCCGGAGAGCATCATCTCCGAGGGATTCGGTACCTCCCGCATTCCTTCCCGCTGCATCTCAAAGACCCCGATCTCGTTGGTAGAGCCAAAACGGTTTTTCTCTGCACGGAGGATACGGTAGCTGTAATTTCCATCACCGCTGAGCTGCAAAACACAGTCCACCATGTGTTCCAGAACCTTGGGGCCGGCAATGGCGCCTTCTTTATTGACATGACCGACCACCAGCGCCGTGAAGTTGTTCACTTTGGCCAGGCGCATGATCTCCATGGCGCATTGCTTCACCTGGCCCACGCTGCCCGGTGCCGTGGTCATGGCGGGGTCATATACTGTCTGGATGGAGTCTATGATCACCACATCCGGACCGAGCTGCTCAATGGCCGCCGTAACATCGCCGATATCCGTGCCGGCCAGAACATAAATGCTGTCCCGGCGCACATTGAGGCGCTCTGCACGCATTTTCAGCTGTCGCTCCGATTCTTCGCCGGTCACATAAAGGATCTTCTCCTTTTCACCAATGTTGCCGCAGACCTGCAAAAGCAGCGTGGACTTGCCAACACCGGGAGCGCCGCCAAAAAGCACAATGCTTCCCCGCACAGCGCCGCCGCCCAACACACGGTCAAGCTCGCCGATCCCGGTGGAAAAACGAAGTTCGTCATGTCCGTCCAGCTCCGAAAGCTTTTTAGGCAGACTTCGGAACACCGGAGCGTTTCGCACCGGGCCTTTTTTCGCCGCCGGGGCCTCCACCAGAGTATTCCACATACCGCAGGCCGGACACTGGCCCTGCCAGCGAGCCGTTTCATTGCCGCAGGATGAGCAGTAAAAAACCGTTTTTTCTTTCATACCGTGATACCTCTTATGTATTGAAGCCAGGAGGCGAGAAACACTGCTGCCATCTGAAGGCGATATTCCCCTGTCTCCAGCTTCTGCAATTCGTCCGGATTGGACAAAAAGCCGCATTCCACCAAAACAGCCGTACAGGCTGCATTTTTCATAAGATAAATACTCTCATCGACAGCAACCGCCAAACGTCGATTATCAGGTGCCAGCTGACCGGTCATGTTCTCCTGCAAAATGGAGGCAAAACCGCTCCCGCCGGGTTTCGAACCATAAAAAACCTGGGGACCATTGGGGCCGGAAGCCGGATAATTGTTTTGGTGAATACTGAGCAAAACGCCGCCGGCTGTAGTGTTGATCAGTTCCAGGCGCGCTTTTTGATCCGCGATCTTCATAGCTGACAATGTTCGTGCGTCCAAAGGATAATCAATATCTGCCGTACAGCGCGTCATTACCGTTTCCACGCCCCAGAAAGCCGCCAGTGCCTCCAGGCGAAGCGCAATGTCCAGGTTAATATCACTTTCCAGTGTCCCGTCCGCCGCCACAGCGCCGCCGTCAGCGCCGCCATGGCCCGGATCAATGATCAGAACCGGTTCTGCCGTCGAAACGGCTTCCTGCACACCGATGGTCTCGGCCGCCATTAATCCGATGGCAAGCGCAACAACAAACACCAAGGGCAGCCACCAGCCGTTTTTCTGCCAAAAAATCATTCGACCCACCTCATTTTAACATATATGAGGCGGGTCGTACATCTATTCTTTTATAAAAAGTCAGCTTTTCAGGAACTCTTCCAGACGGTCACAGCCTTCCGCAATGCTCTCCATGGAGGCTGCATAGCTCCAGCGGACAAAATTCGGCATACCAAAACCAACACAGGGTGTTACCGCAACCAGGCCCTTTTCCAGAAAAGCCGCCGCAAAGTCGCTGTCGTTTTCAATGAGCTTACCGCCGATGGTTTTCCCAAGAAGTTTTTCCAGATTGACCATCACATAAAAAGCACCCTGCGGCGTCAGGCAGCTCACGCCTTCCATGGCGTTGATCCGGCTGACAAGGTATTTACGGCGCAGGTTGAAGGATTTGCGCATCTTCTCGATGGCTGTCTGCGGGCCGCTGAGAGCCTCCACCGCCGCATACTGGCACATGGTGCCGGGCGAACCGGTGGAATGGGACAGATAGCTGCCCATAAGCTTGGCGATCTGCGGATTGGCCGCTGCATAACCCACGCGCCAACCGGTCATGGCATAGGTCTTGGATGCGCCATTGATAACAATCGTGCGTTCCTTCGCATCCTCGCTGATGGAAGCAAAACTGTTAAACTCCACGCCGTCATAGACCAGGCAGTCATAAATTTCATCGCTGATGACATAAATGTCGTATTTCCTGCAAACCTCAGCCAACGCCGTCAGCTCTTCCCGGGAGTATACCATGCCGGTGGGGTTGGCGGGATTGTTGAGAATGATGGCCTTGGTCTTTTCCGTCATGGCAGCTTCCAGCTGCTGCGGCGTGATCTTAAAATCCTGTTCCTCCGGGGCAAACAACTCCACAGGGATGCCGCCGGCCATCAGGATCATCTCATAGTAGCTGACCCAGTAAGGGGCCGGAAGGATCACTTCATCCCCATGATTCAGCAGGACCTGCAGGGCAACATACACGTTGTGTTTGGCGCCGCTGGCGACAACGATCTGCGTATAATCATAATCCAGGCCGCAGTCCTCCTTCAGACGCCGGGCTGCCGCTTTGCGCAAAGGCACAATGCCGGCCGCGGGAGCGTATTTTGTCTGACCCTCTTCAATGGCCTTAATGCCTGCCTGCTTGATATTGACCGGGGTGTCAAAGTCAGGCTCACCAATACCGAAATTCAAAACATCCATGCCCGCCTGCTTCAGTTCCTTCGCCCGGGAGTCCACGGCAAGGGTTGCAGAAGGCTGAATGCTCATAGCAATTCTGGAAAGTTCTTTCACTTCATTTCACCTCACTCGAAATCTTAGTAATTATAGATGATTCCGAGGGCAAATGCAACAACACAACAGATTTTCTCTGTGTAAACCGTCAAATTACAATACAAATCACACTGTATGCCCCATCATTTATGACACGCTGCATAGTACCGCGAAGACGGTTTTGAATGTTGGCCGGCATCTTCCGAAGTTTTGCACTTACTCCTTCTTCTGCAATATCATAAAGGGACTTGCCAAAAATGTTGGAGTCCCAGATTTTGCTCGCATCCCCATCAAAGCCCTGAAGAAGAAAGCCCAGTATCTCCTCAGAGGCTTTCTCTCCGCCCACCGCGGGACTCACCTCGGTTTCCACATCCGTCCTTATGATATGCAGTGCCGGCGCCCCCGCTTTGAGCTTCACACTGTAACGGCCGCCCCGGCTGACGATTTGCGGCTCATGCAGCACCATTTGCTCCGACGTTGGCATAACAAGACCGTAGCCGGTTTCCTTGGCCTGTTCCAGAGCCTCGTGGATGCTGTCATACTCCGCCTTGACCCCCTTCATAGACCGAAGCAGCTCCATCAGATCGCCATCGTCCCGGATTTCAAAGCCGGACTGCTGCGTGATGGTCTGATAATATAATGCCTTTGCCAGCTCCACTGACACACAAACGGCACCCTTGCCCGCATCCACCCGCTGCGAATGAATATCGATAATGTGTTCCTGGTCCTGAAGTCGGCCAAGAACCCCGCGGACGTCCCGCAGCGCCTGCATTCCCTGTGCAGAATCCAAAATGGAGGCGTAAAGTGTTTGTTTCAGGTCATGATCCTCGGGCAGCGCTTCCACCCAGGAAGGAAGCCAAAAAGACAGTTCCCGAACAGGAAACTGGTACAGGAGTGCTTTCATGATCTCGTAAATATCTTCCCTGCTCAGTTCAAGGCAGCTTTTGCAGATACACGGAACGCCGTATTTTTCACTCAGCTGCTCCGCCAGTTCCAGGGATTCCGGCTCCTGGGGAGCCGCCGAATTCAGTATAACAACAAAGGGCTTGCCGATCCCCTGCAGTTCCCGGACAACACGTTCTTCCGCTTCCAGAAAACCGGGCCGCGGTATATCGCCAAAACTCCCATCCGTTGTGATAACAAGACCAATGCTGGAGTGCTCTTCGATCACCTTTCGCGTTCCCAGCTCCGCCGCCTGGCTCATAGGTATCGCCTGTTCAAACCAGGGCGTTGTTACCATCCGCTCAACCCCGTCTTCCCATATACCCTCCGCGCCGGGTACCATATAACCAACGCAGTCAATCATTCGCACCGAGGCTGCCGCTGTTCCATCCAGACAGATATCCACCGCTTCCTCCGGCACAAACTTCGGCTCCGCCGTCATAATGGTGCGCCCGGAGCCGGATTGCGGCAGCTCATCCCGGGCACGTTCCTTTCGATAGATGTTGTCAATACCGGGAATAACCAGCATCTCCATAAAACGCTTTATAAACGTGGACTTTCCGGTGCGAACCGGACCCACAACACCGATATAAACATCGCCGTCTGTTCTGCGCGCTATATCTTCATAAATGTTTTCCACAAAAAATCCCCCCATGGCGTGTTTTGGTAAACCTTACGCCGTGGAGGGCTTGTTTATGACTTAATCAGAGAAACTGAATGCACTGGCTGTGTTTCTCCGACACGCGGACCTCAAGAGCCGGAAAGGCTTCCCTCAGCCATTGCGTCAAAATGGGAACAACTACATTCTCCGTGCAGAAATGATCTCCGTCGATCAGGCTGATTCCGAGGTTTTTGGCCTCCAGGAACTGATCATATTTCACATCCGCCGTCACATAGCAGTCGCAGCCGGCCTCATAAGCCAGGGCAATGTCCCCGCCGCCGCTGCCGCCGCAGCAGGCGATCTTATGTACAGCGCGTCCGGCGTCATGATAACGCAGACCATTGGTTTTCAGCGCTTCTTTCGTGGCTGCCAGGAATTCCGCAAAGCTTACCGTCCCCGGCAGTTCACCGATGCGCCCGATGCCGCTGACAGGATCCAGTGTCTCGGTAACCGTGCCGCCAAGACAGTTCATCAACGCATCATTCACGCCGCCCTGGGCGGCATCCAGATTTGTGTGCATACAAATTCCGGCTATTCTCTTTTCTGCCATGCGGAGTATGCGGCGCCCCACCCAACTGCCGTCCGTGACGCTCTTGATGGCGCTAAAAATCAGCGGATGGTGGCTCACAATAAGCTCCGCGCCCATGGATGCTGCCTCTTCGATAACCTCATCGGTAATATCAAGAGCCGTCAGGATCTTAGTTACCTCTGCGTCCCCATGACCAACAAGATGGCCCACATTATCAAAATCCAGCTTAAGACCGCAGGGAGCCTTTTCTTCCAGACAATGCATGATTTCAGAAACTTTTGCCATATCAAAGCCTCGCTTTCCATTTAGTCAATTCTTCCAGCATGGAAGCCGCACGCGCATCAAAGGGTGCCGCTTTCTGCAATTTTTTCATCTGTAGCGATACATACGCAGGAAGAAGCGGATCGGACCCGATGTGCGTCCAGTGGCCGCACAGCAGCTCCGCCGGCGAATACATGACCGGCGCTTCCCCGCCCCGTACAGCCAGCACAGGATACAGGCGCCCGGCATCCTCTGCCAGCTTCTCATCCTGGATGCCGTACCCATTGTCCAGCAGCCAGGACCGCAGCAGTCCCCCTTTGGATTGGGGCTGCAGAACAAGAAGGACATTCGTTTTGGTCCAGGGAGCTTCCGCGAGAATATGTATAATCGTTTCTCCGCCCATTCCGGCTATAACCACACAATCGGCATCCTTCCCGCTAAACGCCTCCAGGCCGTCACAGACCTGCAGGACTATCTTATCACCGGTGTCGGTTTCCTCCACCAGCGCAGCGGCACGGCGCAGCGGGCCGGGATGAATGTCGCTGGCGATCACGCGAACAGCTCTGCCGCTTTGAACTAGCCAGACCGGCAAATGGCCATGGTCTGTGCCAACATCAATGACAGCAGCACCCTGGGGAATATATCCAGCAATTGCCGCCAATCGTTTAGAAAGTCGAATCATAACAAAAAAGGGCGGGAGCAGGGCTCCCGCCTATCCTTCATAAAATCAGCCCTGGGCAGCCAGGAAATCGTTGACTTCCTTCAGGAATTCATCGGCATCCACGCCGTGAGCAGCGCAGGCTGCCTCGATGCTTTCGCCGGTGGCATATGCACAGCCCAGGCAGTGCATGCCGATGCGCTCAAACAGAGGGCGCGCAGCAGGAGCGTTGACCATGATATCATAAACAATGGTGTCTTTGGTAACCTGATACATTCTGTATATCCTCCAAGTAATTAGATTCCTGATTCATTATACCCGGTTTTTCAGCGCATTTCAATAGAGAAATCTTCTGCAAAAAACAAGAGAGGCGCAAGCCGCGCCTCTCTTATTTTTTCCTGATGATTACATCTGGCCTTCGCGCATCTTGGCGAAGCACTCGCTGCAGTACACAGGACGATCGCTCTTGGGCTCAAAGGGCACGCGAGCTTCGCCGCCGCAGGCAGCGCAGGTAGCGGTGAAGAACTCGCGGGGGCCACGGGTAGCGTTCTTGCGAGCATCACGGCAGGGCTTGCAGCGCTGAGGCTCATTCTGGAAGCCGCGCTCAGCATAGAACTCCTGCTCACCGGCGGTGAACACGAATTCCTGGCCACATTCTTTGCACACCAGAGTCTTGTCTTCGAACATTTTGGATCCTCTCTTTTACGTTTTGTCCCTTTTGGGCAATTTATGCGATCAGCTTTCGCTGTTTTCGCCGGGGGGCTGTTTTGCCAGCTTGCGCCGGATGCGCTGTACGGCATTATCGACCGCTTTGGTATCCCGGGAAAGCTCTTTTCCGATTTCCTGATACGACAGACCGGATAAATAAAGCACCAGGATCTGGGATTCAAATTTCGATAAACACCGTGAATAGGTGGAAATGAACTCGTCTGCGCTCTCTCTGGCTAGAACCTGCTCCTCGGGATCTCGCTGTAAATACTGGGGGCCTTGGGACTTGGACTCGTCTGAGAGGACATCAAGGGGTACACCGTCGTTAAGCGGTGCATGTTTCTTTCTCGCCGCGCTTCGGATGGCTGAGTGGATTCGGTTGCGGATGCAAACTTCCGCAAAGGTTTTAAACGAGCATTGTTTATCCTCTTCATATTCACGAATGGCGGACAACAGTCCCAACATTCCTTCCTGAAGAAGATCTTCGCTGTCCCCTCCTGCCAGAAAAAGCGGACGGGAACAAATGCGAACCAGCCGGACGTAACGCTCAACCAATGCCTCCTCGGCATCCATTCGCCCTTGCTTCAGCAGCTCCAGGAGCTGCTCGTCCGTCATAGCCGCAAAATTGCTCATTCTTACACCACTTCTAGATATAATATATATTAAATAAAACGAATGTCAAGGAAAAAATTATCTTATTTCTATATAAATCGGAGATTCAAACATCCAGCTGCTGCTGACCAAAATATTCGATGCCCAAATGCTCATAGGCCTTTCGGGTCACACAGCGCCCCCGGGTCGTCCGGGTCAAAAAGCCCTGCTGCAGAAGATAGGGCTCGTAGACGTCTTCCAGCGTCACCGCTTCTTCGTTGATGGTGGCTGCCAGAGCTTCCAGTCCCACCGGCCCGCCGCCATAAAGCTCGATAATGCTGCGAAGCATACGGCGGTCCACTTCATCCATACCGGTCTTGTCGATTTCAAGCCGGCTCAGAGCCTCATCCGCAACAGCCTGTGTGATAACACCGCCGCCATGCACCTGTGCAAAGTCGCGGACGCGCCGGAGCAGTCGGTTGGCAATGCGCGGCGTACCGCGGCTGCGCGAGGCAATCTCCTGCGCGCCGGCGCGCTCGATAGGAACAGCGAGAATGTCCGCACTGCGCTCCACAATACTGCGCAGCTCCTCCTGGGAATACAGCTCCAGACGCAGAATCACACCGAAACGGTCTCTCAGAGGTGCCGTGAGCTGACCGGAGCGGGTGGTGGCACCGATCAGCGTAAAGCGAGGCAGATCCAGCCGGATGGAGTTGGCGGAGGGGCCTTTGCCGATGATAATATCAATGGCATAGTCCTCCATAGCAGGATAAAGGATCTCCTCCACGGAGCGGTTCAGCCGATGGATCTCGTCAACAAACAGAATATCATTTTCCTGAAGGTTCGTAAGCAGTGCCGCAAGATCACCGGGCTTTTCAATGGCCGGTCCGGATGTAATGCGCATATTGACGCCCATCTCGTTGGCGATCACGGCCGCCAGGGTGGTTTTGCCCAGACCCGGAGGTCCGTGAAGGAGCACATGATCCAGCGGCTCATTGCGCATCTTGGCAGCCTGAATAAACACTTCAAGATTTCCCTTGGCTTTCTCCTGACCGATATATTCCTGAATGGTCTTGGGACGCAGGGAGATTTCTCCATGATCCTCCGGAAGAATCGCCGCAGAGGTAACGACCTGCTCGGTGTCACCGGAAAAACTGATGCTCATTCCCCTTCCCCCTTACTTTACCATGTTTTTCAAGGCTGCCCGAATAATGTCCTCCAGTGCCAGGCCAGTCATATCCACACCTTTGAGGGCCGCAGCGATCTCCGAAGCACCGTAACCAAGAACTGCCAGCGCCGCCGAAGCATCGGAAAGCTTGCTTTGGGCCGCATCGCCGCCGGTATCCACCGCGGCAAAAGCCGGCATTTCCAGCTTCTCGGATTCTTTCTGCATCTTATCCTTCAGTTCCAGGATGATCCGCTGGGCAATTTTTTTTCCGATTCCCTGGGCCACAGTCAGGGCTTTTTCGTTGCCTGAAATAATGGCCATGGTCACGCCCTCCGGCGTATGGGAGGATAGAATGGCCAGAGCCGCCCTGGGACCCACGCCGGACACAGAGATCAGCATCTCAAAGCAGTGCTTTTCCGCCAGCGTGTAGAAGCCGTAAAGCTCAAAGACCTCTTCCCGCACCTGCAGATAGGTGTAGAGTTTTGCCCGCTGGCCAACACGAAGCTGAGCCAGGCTGTTCAGTGACGTATTCAGCGCATAGCCCACCCCGCCGCAGTCGATGACCGCGAGATAAGGCTCCAGAGCGCTGACGGTACCATCTATATGGTAAAACAAGGATTAGCTCCCCCTTCTGTAGTGAGTTTGGAGGTCATGCTCCGGCTGTGGCATATAGCCAAAGCCAGGGCATCTGCCGCATCATCGGGCTTGGGCGGCGATTTCATGTTCAGCATTCGCTGTACCATGTAAATCACCTGCTTTTTTTCTGCCTTGCCATATCCTACGACCGCCTGCTTCACCTGCATGGGAGTATATTCATACACAGGAACGCCGCTTCGATAGGCAGAAAGAAGAATCACGCCACGGCCATGGGCAACAGAAATGCCGGTCGTAATGTTATTGGTGAAAAACAACTCTTCCACACTGATCGCATCCGGTGAAAAAGTAGTTATGAGCTCATTAAGATCGTTATAGATCATGTCCAGACGCATGGACAAACCGAGCCCGGGCGGCGTGGTAATGGTGCCGCAGGCCACATAAGTGTTTATGGACTTATCCGCATCGATCACCCCAAAGCCAACCGTGGCAATACCGGGGTCAATTCCTAGAATTCTCATAGAAAACATTTTAACATAAAAAAACTCCGCCGACAATATCGGCGGAGCTTTTTATCGAGGAATCAGGCTCTGGGGTGAGCCTTGTTGTATACATCTTTCAGCTGCTTCTTCACAAGCTGAGAGTAAATCTGTGTGGAACTGATATCAGAATGGCCCAGCATCTCCTGAATGGAGCGCAGATCCGCACCGTTCTCCAAAAGATGGGTGGCAAAGCTGTGGCGAAGGGTGTGAGGCGTGATATCTTTTTCGATCCCGGCTTTCTGCTGGTAAGCTTTAATGATCTTCCAAAAACCCTGACGACTCATACGTTCGCCGGAAACATTCACAAAAAGGCTTCTCTCGCTGGGTGTTGCGATCATATCCGGACGAATGAATTCAATGTAATCCCGCAGAGCCTTCACCGCTGTGGGATAAAGAGGAATCGCACGAACCTTATCTTTGCCGCGGCAATTGATAATGCCTGCAGAAACATTAACATCACTCACATCCAGGCTAATCAGTTCGCTGACACGGATGCCGGTGGCATAAAGAAGCTCCAGCATAGCGCGGTCACGATACCCCTTGCGATCGGTACATTCCGGCTGCTCCAGAAGCAGCTCAACCTCGCGGGCCGTCATTACCTGCGGCAGCTTCTGGGTGGCCTTGTCCGGAACGAGCTTGCCGGTAGGATTCGACTGAACAATGCTCTGATCACGCAGATAACCATAAAAATTCTTCAAGGAGGCAATATTACGGGAAACCGTTGCTACCGATTTACCGGCCGCGCGCAGCTTGTCGATATACTTGCAGAGTTCATCTTCGCCGACGGTTACATAACTGGCATCGGTAAACCCATCCAAATACTCGCCAAACTGACGTATATCCCGGAGGTACGAGCTCAAGGTGTTCTTAGACGCCTTTTTCTCGTCCGTCAGGTATCTTTCGTATTTTTCGAAGCAAACGGAATTCGTCACGAATGCTCCCTCCTCATAAATATACAATTTACATAACGATTGCTACATCAATATAATACAAACCCGTTCAGTAATCAAGGGATTTTCGAAAAAAAGTCGATTTTTGTTAATTATGACGGCATATTATGTTAACTTTATTATGTAAACCGTGTAAACGAGAGAACTCAAAAACATTGAATTTTCAACGCAATTTAGAATATATTGTGATTCCATTTTGTCAAAACTACAATATCTAGGTAATCACATTTTGATTATGTCAACTTTTACTTTTGATTACAACTCGTATATATCACTTTTTGGGGCGTCTTTTTGCATGTGAATTATGACGAAATTGCACAAAAGTGCCAAAGAGTACAGCAGCCGCGGCCACCGCCAAATTTTCCAGCAGCCACAAGCCATACGAGGCTTTCTCCCCCGCCAGGGCACACACGAGCATCATGCATGCAATCAGTGAAATTGCACATATAGCGTTGCAAAGCAAGTATCCGCGTCCCCTGGCCCCAGATATAGTGCAACCAGATACAAATACCGATAAAAATACAGACATTTTGATAATAATATTCATCACTTCCATTGGAAGAAGTTCCTTCCATAACAAAAAACACCCCAAGGCAAGCAACACCATCAACATCGCTGCGCACTCCCCTGCCCCCACCAGGGAAAGAGTCAGAAAGTTCTTCTTTTTCAAGTTAGACAAAAAAATACCTCCCTATGAAATTTGGCTACTAAAGCCTATTCCATAGGGAGGTTTATTATGTTGTGGGATGATCGATTACTTGGGTTCTTCCTTGGCTTTGGTGTTGGTGGAAATGGCCCACTTAGTCACCTGCAGACGAACGCGGTCTTCGCCGGTTTCAAAGACGATGTAGTTTTCCTTAACAGCAACAACCTTACCGACGATGCCGCCGATTGTGGTGACATCATCACCAACGGAC
This sequence comes from uncultured Oscillospiraceae bacterium, assembly GCA_964605075.1. Taxonomy (GTDB): domain Bacteria; phylum Bacillota; class Clostridia; order Oscillospirales; family Oscillospiraceae; genus CAJOIG01. The sequence continues at coordinate 1,016 of CAZSAX010000006.1, read as the reverse complement.
AGTGAGTTGCGCATCTCTTCCAGCTGCTTTTTCTTCTTGTTCTCGGGACGGATCAGGAAGAAATAGAAAACAACCAGCATAATGACCATAACAAGAATCATGCTGCCGCCGCCGGACGCTGTTGCGTCACCAGTGGTCGTGGATGTTGCGCAGCCGGTAAAGCAAAGAACCAGCATAGCGACCATCACAACGAGGGTCAGAGCCTTGGAAAGGCGATTGAGTTTCATTCGGTTTACCTCCAAAATTTATCTTTATAATTATAATTTGTTTTATATACGTGTGTCAAGAACTTCCGCATATTTTGCCCGATAGTCCGCAAAACAGCCTTCATCCAGTGCCTCACGAATCTCTTTCATCAGGTTGTTATAGAACCAAAGATTGTGCATCACGGCAAAACGCTGTGCCAGCGCTTCCTCTGCTTTGAAAAGGTGCCGGAGATAGGCTCTGCTGTAACTGCGGCAGACCGGGCAATCACATTCGGGATCAATGGGCTGCTTATCGCGGAAATACTTTTCATTTTTAATGTTGATAATTCCCGCCTTGGTAAACAGGTGTCCGTGGCGTCCATTGCGGGCCGGCATCACACAGTCAAACAGATCCACGCCGCGCCAGACACCTTCAATAATGTTTCCGGGAGTACCGACCCCCATCAGGTATCGGGGGCGATCGGCAGGCATATAAGGCTCCACAGCGGAAATAATGTGATACATCTCCTGGGCCGTTTCCCCAACCGCCAGACCACCAATGGCGTAGCCCGGCAGATCCAGCTGGGCGATCTGCTTCATATGCTTGATGCGCAGATCTTCATAAATGCCGCCCTGGTTGATACCAAAGAGCATCTGACCGGGATTCACCGCATCCGGCTCCGCATTGTATTCCGCCAGCGCCTTCTTGCAGCGCTCCAGCCAGCGATAGGTGCGCTCGCAGGACTGTTCAAAATACGCCCGGGGGGAAGGGATCTTCACGCACTCGTCAAAGGCCATGGCAATGTCGCTGCCCAGATTGGACTGGATGCG
>CAZSAX010000005.1:0-33789 GCA_964605075.1 uncultured Oscillospiraceae bacterium | reverse complement strand
TCAGCGCGGTCATGGGGTCCTGGAAGATCATGGAGATCTCGCCGCCGCGGATCTTGCGCATCTGGGCTTCGGATTTATCCATGATGTCCTCGCCCTTGTAGAGGATCTGGCCGCCGATGACCTTTCCGGGAGGATTGGGCACCAGGCGCAGAATGCCGAGAGCGGTGGTGGTCTTGCCGGCGCCGGTTTCGCCCACGAGGCCCAGGGTGTCGCCCTCTTCCAGGGCCAGGTCGATGCCGTTGACGGCCTTGACGGTGCCGTCGTCGGTGATGTAATGGATCGTCAGATCCTTGATTTCAAGCAGATTCATACTTGTACCTCCCTTATCGCTTCAGGCGGGGGTCAAGAGCGTCCCGCAGGCCGTCGCCGAAGAGGTTGAAGCCGAAGAGCGTCAGCATGATGGCGATGCCCGGGAAGGTGACCAGAGGATAGAAGTCGCGGATGTAGTCGCGGCCGTTGGACATGATGGAGCCCCATTCCGGTGTGGGGGGCTGAACGCCCAGGCCGATAAAGCTCAGCGAGGAGATCTGCAGGATGCAGGCGCCGATGCGCAGGGTGGACTCCACGATGATGGGGGACAGGGCGTTGGGGATGATATCGTGGAAGATGATGCGCATTTTGCTGGCGCCCATGGACTCCGCCGCTTCCACGAATTCCCGGTCCTTGAGGGTCAGCACCTGGCTGCGGACCAGACGGGCATAGGAAGGAACACAGCCGATGGCGATGGCCAGGGAGGTGTTGAAGGTGCCGCCGCCCAGGGCTGTGGATATGGACACCGCCAGCAGAAAGCCGGGGATGGCCATGAGAATGTCCATGAAGGCCATGACGATGGTTTCGTACACGCCGCCGAAGAAGCCGGCGGTGGCGCCAAGGATGCCGCCGATGACCAGCGCGATGCCCACCGCGGCGCAGGCCACGAGAAGGCTGATGCGGCCGCCGTAGATGATGCGGCTGAGAAGGTCGCGGCCGAAGTTATCGGTGCCGAGCCAGTGCTTGGCACTGGGGAACTGCATGCGGTTGGCGACGTCGATGCCGTCGTAGGGGTAGGGGCTGATGACGTCGGCAAAGATGGCGGAGAAGACGATAATGATGACCAGCACCATGCCGATCATGGCCAGCTTGTTGCGGCGCAGACGCTTCCACACGTCCCGCCACTGGCTGCGCTTGCGCAGGGAATCATCGGAAACAGCCCCGTTCTTTTTCTTGCTTTTCGCCATGTCAGGCCACCTCCTCTGCCGGTTTTGCTGCGACGGCTTTGGCTTTCTTTTTCTTGCCGCCGGAATACTGGGCCATGATGCGCGGATCCACGAAGCCGTAGATCAGGTCCACCACCAGGTTCATCAGACTGATGGACACGGACAGGAAAAGCACGATGCCCTGAATGACGGGATAGTTCTTGCCATTGATGGCGGTCATGAGAAGCTGGCCGGTGCCGTTGATGGCGAAGATGGCCTCGATGACCACGGAGCCGGCGACGATGACGCCCAGCTGCATGCCGATGACGGTCAGAACGGGGATGAGGGCGTTTTTCAGCGCGTGACGCCGGATGACAAGACCCTCGGACAGACCCTTGGCCCGGGCCGTGCGGATGTAGTCCTGACGGATAACGTCCAGCATGGAGGAACGGGTCATGCGGGTGATGGTGGCCACGGGGGACAGGCCCAGGGTCAGCACGGGAAGGATCCAGTGCTTCCATGTGAACAGGCCCGAGGCCGGCAGCCAGCCCAGGTTATAGGAGAAGATGATGATCGCCATCAGGCCCATCCAGAAACTGGGCATGGAGGCAAAGAACATGGACACCACCGTCACGCCGTAGTCCAGAGCCGAATATTGCTTGGTGGCGGAGATGACGCCGAATGGCACACCAACGATAACGGTGACCAGAATGCCCAGCACACCTAATTTTAATGTGACCGGGAAGCGTTCCAGAATCTCGGTGGAGACGCTGCGGTTGGTCTGATAGGAGGTTCCCAGATCCAGCTTGGTCACCACGTTTTTGACATAGATGAAAAACTGTTCCATAAAGGGCTTGTCAAGGCCCAGCTCGGCTTCCTTGGCGTCATACTGCTCCTGGGTGTAGTTGTTGCCCAGCAGAGAGATCACCGGGTCGCCCGGCATAAAGTGGTTGATCGCAAAGACGATGAAGATAACGCCAAGCAGGACCGGAATCATCAGAAGGACACGCTTAAGGACATATTTCCCCATCCATTTTCACCTCTTTCTTCCTTGCTTTGCCGGATGCAGAAATGGATCGTACCGGCGCAGATTAATATTAACACAAGCCCGAAATCCGCCGCAAGTGGGGAGGCTATCATGATTTGTTATATAACTATCAAAAATCGCTTTTTTCATGCAGTAATTCTTGACATCCGGGATGCATTTGTTAAAGTGGTAACGCGGGTATTGGGAAAATACCGGCAAAACTATCAGGAGGTTTCAAAATGAAAAAACTGACCGCACTGTTTCTTGCGATCTGCATGGTCGTGGCCCTGGCCGGCTGCGGCGCTGCGGATCTGAGCGATCTGGAAGCCCGTGTCGCGGCCCTGGAAGATCAGGTTTCCGCGCTGGAAGGCGCCGCCCCCGCCGCGGAAGGCGTTCCCGAGGCTGTGGAAGGCCTTGTGGAGGCGTCCAGCTACGTTCGCAAGACCGAAGCCGGCACGCTGACTGTCGGCACCTGCAAGGAGATCGACTCCTACGACCCCGCGGTTTCCACCTTCTCCACCGGCATCTACCTGGTGTACGACCAGCTCTTCTACATCGATGAAGAGGGCGTTGTGCAGGGCATGCTGGCCGAAGAGTGGGAATATCAGGATCCCACCCATCTGTACATCAAGATCCATGAGGCCAACTTCTCCAACGGCGACCCCGTCACCGCGGAAGACTGCCTCTGGTCCATGGAGCGTCTGATCACCAACCAGAGCCGCTGGAGCACCTTTGTTGACTTCATCGACTTCGAGAACTGCGAGATCATCAACGACCAGGAATTCGTTCTGGCCATGCACGAAGAGTTCGGCCCCGGCCTGAACTACCTCGCCTCCCGCTACACCTCCGTTCTGAACAAGGAATATGTTGAGGCTACCGGCGACGACGCCCTGTGGGATGCCCCCGTCGGCTCCGGCCCCTATGTCTGCACCGCCAACATCGCCGGCTCCATGGCCACCTTCGAGCTGCGTGAGGACTACTGGGATGCCGAGAACCTGCCTGAGGCCACGGACATCACCGTCCGCTACTATGCCGAGTCCACCACCATGTTCATCGACTATGAGAACGGCGTTCTGGACATGGCCTTTGTCGTTGGTCTGGCGGACGCTGAGCGTCTGGTCGCCGGCGAAGTGGCCGACACCAACTACAAGATCCAGTCCGGTCTGGACGTTTACGGTCTGGGCCTGCCCGAGTACGTGGAAGCCTTCAACGACGTGAAGGTCCGTCAGGCCATTGCCATGGCGGTCGACTGGGAAGCCGTCAACGAAGTGGGCCTGGGCGTTCTGGGCTCCCCCGCTACCTCCATCCTGCCTCAGGGCGTGAAGTACCGCATTGAGACCGGCTCCTACACCTACGATCCCGACGCCGCCAAGGCCCTTCTGGACGAGGCCGGCTTCGATTACAGCCAGACCTTCGAGTTCGTGGTCGTCAACTCCGAAACCAACACCCGTCTGGCCGAGGCCATCCAGGCTTACCTGTCCGTGGTCGGCATCCAGGTCAACGTGAATGCCTGCGACTGGACCACCGCCGTCACCCACTTCATGAACAACGAGACCGACTTCGTCATCAACTCCATGGGCTGCACCTCCCTGGATCCCGACCAGCAGCTGGATACCGTGGGTGTCTGGTCCACCAACGGCTCTGTCCGCGTGACCGAGGAGCCCATGGTCACCTACCTGAGCACCGGCCGCTACTCCGTGGATGAAGAAGTCCGCGCCGAGGCTTATGCCAATGCCCAGACCTGGATGTACGAAAACGTCCGTCAGGTGGCCTTTGCCGAGCCCGCTTACTGCTACTGCTACCGTCCCTACATCAGCAGCGATTTCTGGTGCGCTCACGTGGAAGCTCCCAACCTGCGCTGGGTCACTTTTGCTGAGTAATCCGCAAACCATAACCTTATAAAAGGGGATGGGCTCCGGCCCATCCCCTTTTTGCGAAGCCCGGGCAGGACGAGCCGCCCGCCGGGGGCGGGCGCAAATCCGCAAGGGGCGAAGCCCCGAGGATTATACCGGCCGAATTCACTTCGGCCGAGGAGATTCAGTCGAAAAAGGATGGGCTCCGGCCCATCCTCCTTTTTGTCATGATTTGCACTTTTGCTATCCGAAATCGCTGTTTTCCGGGATATGACATTGACATCCTGGACTTTTTTGCTAAAGTGTTAACATGACATCGTGATACCACGAAAAAATGACAGGAGGAAAGAAAATGAAGAAACTCACTGCGCTGATCCTGGCCCTGTGCATGGTCTTCGCTCTGGCCGGCTGCGGCGGGCTGGATGCCGAAAGCCTTGCCAAGGTCGATGCGATCCTGGCCAGCGTGGAAGCCATTGAGGCCAGCCTGGCCGAAGATGCGGCTCCCGCGGAAGCCGGTATCCCCGAGGCCATTGTGGGCACCGTGGAGAACTCCAGCTACGTCCGCCAGACCGAGGCCGGCACCCTGACCATCGGCACCTGCAAGGAGATCGACTCCTTTGACCCCGTGTCCTCTTCCTGCGCCACCGGTCTGTTCCTGGTGTATGACCAGCTGTTCTACATCGACGAGAACGGCGAAGTTCAGGGCATGCTGGCGGAAGAGTGGGAGTATCAGGACTCCACCCATCTGTACATCAAGATCCATGACGCGACCTTTGCCAACGGCGATCCCGTCACCTCCGAGGACTGCCTCTGGTCCATGGAGCGCATGATCACCGAGCAGAGCCGCTGGAGCACCTTTGTTGACTTCATCGACTTTGAAAACAGCGAGATCATCAACGACCGCGAGTTCGTTCTGACCCTGCACGAAGAGTTCGGCCCCGGCCTGAGCTACCTGGCCACCCGCTACACCTCCGTGCTGAACAAGGAATACGTTGAGGCTACCGGCACCGAGGCCATGTGGGATCAGCCCTGCGGCTCCGGCCCCTACGTCTGCACCTCCAACATCGCCGGCTCCATGGCCACCTATGAGCTGCGCGAGGACTACTGGGACACCGAGAACATCCCCGAGCCCAAGGAGATCACCGTTCGCTATTATGCCGAGTCCACCACCATGTTCATCGACTATGAAAACGGCGTTCTGGACATGGCCTTCGTTCTGGGCGAGGCCGACACCGAGCGTCTTGTGAACGGCGAAGTGGCCGACACCGGCTACAAGATCCAGTCCGGTCTGGACGTTTATGGTCTGGCCATGCCCGAGTACGTTCCCGCTTTTGACGATCTCCGCGTCCGTCAGGCCATCGCCATGGCGGTCGACTGGGAAGCCGTCAACGAAGTGGGCCTGGGTGTCCTGGGCGCTCCCGCCACCTCCATCCTGCCGGAAGGCGTTCTGTACCGCATTGAGACCGGCACCTACACCTACGATCCCGAGGCCGCCAAGGCCCTTCTGGATGAGGCCGGCTTCGATTACAGCCAGGTCTTCGAGTTCGTGGTCGTCAACTCCGAGACCAACACCCGTCTGGCCGAGGCCATCCAGGCCTACCTGTCCGCTGTGGGCATCCAGGTCAACGTGAACGCCTGCGACTGGACCACCGCCGTCACCCACTTCATGAACAACGAGACCGACTTCGTCATCAACTCCATGGGCTGCTCCACGTTGGACCCCGCCCAGCAGCTTGACACCGTGACCGTGAACTCCACCAACGGCTCTGTCCGCGTTACCGAAGAGCCCATGGTCACCTACCTGAACACCGGTCTGTACTCCGTGGATGAGGAAGTCCGCGCCGAGGCTTATGCCAATGCCCAGACCTGGATGTATGAAAACATCCGTCAGGTGGCCTTCGCCGAGCCCGCTTACTCCTACTGCTACCGTCCCTACATCAGCAGCGACTTCTGGTGCTCTCACCCCGAAGTTCCCAACCTGCGTTTCGTGACCTTCGCGGAGTAATCGGTATACTGAATGAAAAAGGATGGGCTTCTGCCCATCCTTTTTTTGCGGCTGCGGCTTTTCTATGGCGGCGGTTTGTGCTATAATATTTTATTATGAAACGAATCCTGTGTTTTCTTTTGGCCCTGCTGGCCCTGAGCGCGCCGGCCTGGGCGGCGGCGGTGTGCGTCTCGCGGGTGGACTCCGACGGCGATATGTGCCGGGAATGTGCCCTGGGCAACTTCGGCGCCGACGCCCTCCGCTGGTATTTTGGTGCGGATCTGGCGCTGTTTGCCTCCGGAGATCTGGGGATCACCCTGGCAGCGGGGGATATTAACGAGCAGAGCATTGCCGACAGCTTTCCTGCGGATAAAAGCATTGTGGTGGTGGAACTGGATACGGCGGCGCTGCGGGCGCTGCTGGAGGAGAGCCTGAGCCACATTACGCTGGGGGCGGATGAGGCCATTGACGCGGAAGCGTCGGCCTATGAGGGCTTTTTCTGCGTGTCGGGCTTTACCTATTCCTACGATGCCTCCGCGCCGGTGGGAAGCCGGGTGTATGAGCTGCCGCTGGAGGAAGGGGTCTACACCCTGGCGGTCAGCGCCGAATATGCGCCAGAGGCCCAGAGCGCACAGCCTGCGGGCAGCATCCGGGAAGCGGTGACGGCTTACTGCGAGAGCCTGGGCAGTGTGACGCCTCCGGAGGGAGAGCGCATCCGGGTGCTGGGCGCCTGGGAAAATGTCCTGGTGGGAGGAAAGATCCCCGAGGGCTTTGTGATCCTTGTGGCCGCGGTGGCCATTATCTTCGGCGGCGCCCGCTATCGCCGGCGGCTGAATACGGAAAGGTGAAACGGAAATGGACAGTTTTGTTGCAATTGTGATGGCGATCCTTGCGGTGTGCATGCTGGTGCTCATTGCCATATACAATAATCTGGACCGCATGCGCTTCCGGCTGGACCGGATGCTCAAGGGCGCCTGGCCCGCCCTGAACGACTGGGCGGATGCCTGCGAAGAACTCAAGCCCGGCTCTGCGGCGGAATACCGCAAGGCCAGGCAGAACTGGAAGCGCACCGCCTGCCTGCAGGAGATGGTCCGGCAGGTGACGGAAAACAGCGAGGAAAAGCTGGATATCCAGGAGGCGCTGCTGGAGTTCTGCCACCGTTACAGCCAGATGACCCTCAGCTACAACAAAAAGATCGAGGACCCCATTACCGGCAAGCTGGCCCGGCTCATGGGCTTCAAGCCCTATACGCCCCTGGACTTCTACCCGGACATTCAGGTACCGAAGAAAAACGAAGAGAAATAAAGAAACGCCGCCGGAGCGGCAGGGGATTCATAAAGCATGATTTACGCCCGGAGAAAAGCTTTTCTCCGGGCGTTTTTCTGCGGTTCAGGGGCTGCCCCGCTTGGTTTTGCGGTATTCCGTGGGGGAAAGGCCCGTGGCCTGCTTGAACAGGCGGGTGAAGGAGTTGGCCTCCTGGTAGCCCACCTGGGTGGCGATGTCGGCAATGGGGAGGTTGGTTTCGTCCAGATAGCGCTGGGCCCGGAGGATGCGCCGCTGGGCCAGCCAGGCGCTGAAGGTGCAGCCGGTGCGCTGTTTGAACAGGCGGCTGAAGTAGGTGGGGGAGAGGTAAAGCCGGTCCGCCACGGCGGAAAGGCTGATGTTCTGGTCCAGATGCTCTTCCACATAGCGCTTTGCCAGCGCAATGGGATCCTCTTCCCGGGCGCCGGGGAGATTGGACCAGCGTTCAATGGCGTCCAGCACGTCCCGGGGACGGGTGGGCTTGAGAAGATAATCGTTGGCGCCGGCCCGCATGGCCCGGCGGACATAGTCAAAATCGTCGTGGGCGGTGAGCATCACGATGCGCAGATCCGGGCAGACCCGGTGCAGGGCGGCGATGGATTCGATGCCGTCGGCACCGGGCATGGTGATGTCCAGGAAAGCGATGTCCGGGCGGGTCTTTTCCGCCAGAAGCACGCCGTCCCGGGCGTTGAAGGCCTGGCCGGCGTATTCGGCATAGGGGCAGGAACGCTGGAGAAGAAAACCGATCATTTTGCCCTCCAGGGGCTGATCGTCGATGACAATAATTTTAATCATGGCTCATTTACCGGTATTCTAAACAGAATGGTGGTACCTTCGCCGGGGGCGCTGTACACATCGTTTTCAAATTTATGGCCGTAAAACAGGCGGAGGCGTTCCAGCACGTTGGCGATGCCGATGCCGCTCAGCTCGCCGCCGGAGCGGGGGCCGATGACATCGGGGTCGAAGCCGGTGCCGTCGTCGGTGACGCAAAGGAGGACGAAGCCGCCGTCCCGGGAGGCGGTGACGGAGACGGTGCCGCCGCTGGCTTTGGGCTCCAGACCGTGGTTCACGGCGTTTTCCACCAGGGGCTGGATGGTGAAGGAGGGCAGCAGCAGCTCCTCCGTGCCGGGCTCCAGCTCTTCGTAATAATGGATGTTTTCCCGGCCCAGAAGCTGCTTGATGCGCATATATTCCTGCACAAAGCTCAGCTCTTCCTGCAGCGGGATCAGGCTCACGCTCTGCTTCATGCTGCGGCGCAGGAGCTTGGCCAGAGAATAAATGGCTTCGGGGGCCTGCTCCGCTCCCTCCAGAACCGCCATCTGACTGATGGAGTTGAGGGTGTTGAAGAGAAAATGGGGGCTGATCTGGCTTTGCAGGGCCCGATACTCCGCCTGGCGCTGGGCATTTTCCGCCGCGTGGCGGCGGTGGGCCTCGGTAAGGTAGCCGGCGGCGATGCCCACGGTTTTGATGATGTCCTGTACCTTTTCATAGTAAAGAAACTGGACGTTTTTCATCTCGTCCAGGCTGATCTGCATTTCGGGAACGGGAAAGATCTGATCGGTTTGGGCCATGCGGTCCGGGGTGCTGACAAAGCCGCTGATGATGAAGTAGCCCAGACTTTCGTTCTGGTCGGTCACGTGGATGACGGCGCTGATCAGGCCCCGCCAGCAGCGGTAGAAGTAGATGCCGCCCCGTTCCCGGGCCCGGTGCTTTGCTTCCCGGCTGCAGGCCTGGCAGCGGGACAGCAGCTGGGGGTCTTCCATGGAACGCCGGCAGAAGTCACACTGATAGCCCGTCTGAGCCAGGGTGTTTTCTTCCGGATCCGAAAAGGAAACACGCACGCCCACCGCTTCGTAGATGTCCTCCATCAGAGGTTCCAGCGTCTGGGTGAGGATGTTTTTGTGTTCGTCCATATGGTGGTCGGGCGACAGGGGCAGGGTCATGGAGATACCTCCGCTTCGGCAGGGATTTGTCAAGCGATTTGAGTTTAGCATACAATCCGGCGAAAATCTACAAATACCGTGCGATTTTTGCCCATGTGGGCCGCCGTTCTTGCCCGGCCGCCGGCTTTTATGCTATCTTATTCTAAGTTATTGTGCCCATCATAAGGAGGCGATGTGTCCATGGAATTGCTGAAACTGCTGGCCGTGTTCGCGGTGATCATCATTGCGCTGAAGTGCAAGCTGAAGCTGTTTATGGCCATGCTGCTGGCGATTCTGTCCACCATTCTTCTCTGGCAGGTGCCCATCGGAAGCTGTTTTGAACTGACCTGGATCGCCACCAAGGAGTGGAACAACATTTCCACCCTGCTGGTGATTTACTTTATAACCTTCCTGCAGCGGCTGCTGGAACGGCGCAGCCAGCTGAAGAAGGCGCAGCTGGATCTGAACGGCATTTTCAATAACCGCCGCATCAACGCCACCATCGCCCCCATCTTCATCGGCCTTCTGCCCTCGGCGGCCGCGGCCATCATCTGCGGCGATATTGTGTCCGAGGCCTGCGGCGATGATCTGGATACCGACGAAAAGGCCTTTGTGACCACCTTTTTCCGCCACATTCCGGAAAGCTTTCTGCCCACCTATTCCTCCATCATCATCATGTCCAACCTCTGCGGCGTGAGCGTGGGGCCCTTTGTGCTGGGCATGCTGCCGCTGATCGTGGTGATGTACATTCTGGGCTGGGTGTTCTATGTGCGCAAAGTGCCCAAGGAAACGGGCATGCCCCCCAGCGGGAACAAGTGGAAAGATTTCCTGAATCTTCTCAAGCACCTGTGGAGCCTGATCGTGATCATCGTTCTGATCCTGGCGTTTGATGTGCCGGTGTGGCTGTCCATTCTCCTGGTGACGGTGGCCTGCTGGTTTATCTACGGCTTCAAGATCGGGGAATTTCCCGCCATTGCCAAGGATGCCTTTGAGCCGGTGCTGATCGTGAACTCCTATCTCATTCTGGTGTTTAAGGAATTCCTGACCCACACGGGCGTAATCAACGCCCTGCCGGAGATATTCTCCGCCCTGCCCATCCCCACCTTCCTGATTTTTGCGCTGATTTTCTTCTTCGGCACGCTGGTGTCCGGCTCCACGGCCATCATCGCCATCTGCACCACCATGGCCTTTGCGGCCATTCCCGGCGGCGGTATGCCGCTGATGGTATTCCTGATGAGCTGCACCTATGCGGCCATGCAGATCTCGCCCACCCACGTGTGTCTGGCCGTGGTGGCCGGATACTACAAGACCACCCTGGGCGGCATTGTGAAAAAGACCATACCGGTGATCTCCATCTTTATGGTCATCAACATCCTGTATTATCTGGTGCTGAGGGTGATCTTCTGATATGAAGGAAAGAACACTTGTACGGGATATGACCACGGGGAAGCTGTTCCCCATGATGCTGTCGTTTACCCTTCCGTTCATGCTGGCCAATCTGCTCCAGACCCTTTATACCGTGGCGGATCTGGCCATCGTGGGCCATTGTTCCCAGCCCGGGGCGCTGGCGGCGGTATCCATCAGCGGCCAGGTGACGATCCTTCTGACGCTGATCTCCTCCATGCTGGCCAACGGCGGCCAGATCTATATTGCCCAGCTCATCGGCCAGAAGCGCCGGGAAGAACTGGGCGCCGCCATCGGCACTTTTTTCAGTCTGACCCTGATCCTGGCGCTGGTGGCCACCGCTTTGGGTGTGGGCTTTGCAAGGCCGCTTCTGCTTTGGATGAATACTCCGGCGGAGGCTCTGCAGCCGGCGGTGGAATACCTGGTGATCTGCAGTCTGGGCTTCATTTTTGTCTTTGGCTACAACTCCGTGTGCGCGGTGCTGCGGGGCATGGGCGAATCCAAAGCGCCCACGGTCTTTGTGGCGGTGACGGCGGCGGTGAATGTGGTGGGGGATCTGCTTCTGGTGCTGGTGTTTGACATGGGCGCCATGGGCGCGGCCATTGCCACGGTGCTGAGTCAGGCGGCGGCCTTCGGGGCTTCGCTTGTGTTTCTTTACCGCCGGCGCGCAGAGGCCGGCTTTGACTTCCGGCCTGGAAGCTTTGCCATGAAGCGCGACAAGCTTCGGGTGCTGATCAAGCTCTCCCTGCCGCTGATCGTGATGCAGCTGGCCATCAACCTGTCCATGATGTACGTCAACTCCTACATCAACACCTTCGGCGTGGCGGCGGCGGCCCTGGCGGGCATCGGCAACAAGCTCTACAGTGTGGTGAACATGGTGTCCGGCGCCTTCGGCGCGGCCCTGGCCACGGTGGTGGGGCAGAACATGGGCGCCGGCAAGCACGACCGGGTTTGCCAGGGCATGGGCATCGCCGTGGGCGTCAATCTTTGCTTTTTTGCGCTGGTGGCGGCGGTTTCCCTTCTCTTCCCGGAGCAGGTGTTCCGGATCTTTACCAGCGACGCGGAGGTGCTGGCCCTGGCGGCGCCTTATCTGCGCATCGCGATCTGGGCCTATCTGGGCTTTGCGCTGATGCAGCCGGCCCTGGGCCTTCTCAACGGTGTGGGCGCCACGGGACTGAGCCTTTGCATCGGCATTCTGGACGGCGTTTTTGCCCGCATCGGGCTGAGCCTGGGCCTGGGCGCCCGGTTCGGCATGTGGGGCTATTTCTGGGGCTACTGCCTGGCGGGCATGGTGTCTGTGATCCTGTGCTGGGCCTATTTTTTCAGCGGCCGCTGGAAGCGGCGGGCGCTTTTGTGACAACGTTTCACCAGGTCTTTGCAAAGACCTGGTGACTTTTTTTCCAAAGCCTGCTATGATGGGTCGGGATTCCTTTTTTGCGAGGTTATTATGTCAGAAAATATTCTATTGATTTTTGAACTGATCGGAACGCTGGCCTTTGCGGTGTCCGGGGCCATGGTGGGGCTGAAAAAGGAGATGGACATTTTCGGCATTGTGATCCTGGGTCTCTGCACCGCGGTGGGCGGGGGCTTTATCCGGGATCTGGTGCTGGGCGTCACCCCGCCGGTGATGTTTCAGAAGCCGGTGTACGCGGCGGTGGCGGTGCTGACGTCTCTGCTTGTGTTTCTGCCGCCCATCCGGCGCTATCTCAGCCAGAGCCACCGCATCTTTGACGCCATCATGCTGCTTATGGACTCCATCGGCCTGGGGGTTTTCACGGTGGTGGGTGTGCAGGCGGCTTTCCGCCTGTCGGGGGACAGCGGCCTGTTTCTGCTGTGCTTCGTGGGCGTGATCACCGGCGTTGGCGGCGGCATCATACGGGATGTGCTGGCCGGCAACACACCGCATGTGTTCGTAAAGCATTTCTATGCCTGTGCCTCCCTGCTGGGCGCGCTGGCCTGCGCCCTGCTGTGGCGCTGGCTGGGAAACACCGTGGCCATCCTTGGCGGGGCGGCGCTGGTGGTGGTGCTGCGGCTGTGCGCGGCCCGCTTCCGCTGGAGCCTTCCCAAGGCCAAATGGGACGGCGGCGCTGGGAATTGAAGGGAAAGAGCGGCGGAAATTTGCATACAGCGTCGATTTGTGGTATGGTAGCGCCATGAAAAAGACCATAATTTCGACTGTTTTGATCGCCGCCCTTCTTTTGGCGGCTTTGGGCGGCTGCGGCCGCCGGGAGCCCGAACCCACCCCCACCCCGATCCCCACCCCTGTGCCCACGGTGGATCCCTATGAGGGCATGGTGCAGGTGTTCGACGGGGAAGGCGGACAGATGTGGATCGAGGAATCCGAAGTTCTGGAGCCCTTCGCCATGGATATCAACGCCTTTGCTGTGAGCGACGACTATGCCCTTTACAACGGCACCGGCTACCGGCTGGTCCGGGGCGTGGATGTTTCCAGCTACCAGGGCCAGATCGACTGGCAGACGGTGGCGGACGCCGGCATTGAGTTCGCCATCATCCGCTGTGCCTGGCGGGGCTATGGGGAAGGCAACCTGTATGAAGACGATATGTTCCGCCAGAACATAGAAGGCGCCCTGGCCGCGGGCCTGGAGGTGGGCGTTTATGTGTTTTCGCAGGCGACGAATATTCTGGAGGCTGCCGAGGAGGCGATCTTTGCGGCAGATCTGCTCGAGGGCTATGAGATCACGCTGCCGGTGTTCTTTGACTGGGAACGCATCGACAATGAAGCGGCCCGCACCAACAGCACCACCGGCCAGACCATTACCGACTGCTGTCTGGAATTCTGCCATTTGATCGAGGCTGCGGGCTACACCCCCGGCGTGTACACCTACCTGCATCTGGCCTATTTTGACTATGATCTGGATGCGCTGGAGGGCCTGACCGTGTGGATGGGCAACCCCAATATCTATCCCGAGTTCTATTACGACCATCAGTTCTGGCAGTACTCTTTCACCGGCGATGTGCCCGGCATTGAGGGGGATGTGGACCTGGACGTGATGTATGTGAAAGAGGAGGCGGCGGTGGGATGATCCGGATCCCGGAGGACTGCCTGGACAGCCAGAGCGGCATGGAACGGGCCTTTGCCCATTACTTTGAAAGCCTTTATGAAGGGCACGGGGACACCCTGAACGCCCTGTTGAAGCCGGAGGTGCTGGCCTGTGACTACGAGGGCCGCAGCCTTACCGTCGGCATGAACACCGAAACCTGGATGGCCAACCCCAACCTCATTCTCCACGGCGGTATCACCGCCACCGTGGCAGATATGGTGATGGGGCTGGTGAGCCGCTACTTTGCCGGGGGCCGGCTGACGCCCACGGTCAATATGAACATCAGCTATCACAGCGCCGTGCCCATGGGCGTGAAGCTTCTGTGCCGGGCCAGCTGTGTGAAGGCAGGCTTTTCCATGGTGAGCGCGGAAGCCCGGCTTTGGGTGGACGGGCAGGAGGATGTGCCGGCGGCCACCGCGGCGGCAACATATTATGTAAACCATAGAAGCCCGAAATAAAACAAAACGGCCGGCGGTACGCCGGCCGTTTCTGCATAAAAGGCCCCCGTCCTCGGACGGGGGCCTTTGGGTTAACCGTTTATGCGCTTTTGCTCATGCTCCTGGATGCGCTCGGCGCGGATCTCCGCGTTGCTGCGCTCGGCGGGCTTGATGTCGCCGGCTTTGGTGAGGGCGTATTTGGTCATCACCGGGCCAAACAGCTCATACACCAGCACGGAGAAGAGGATGATGTTGCGGATGAGCTGGCCCTGGGTGCCCCAGGAGGCCACGACGGTGCACATGCCCAGCGCCACGCCGGCCTGGGGGAAGAGGGTGATGCCCAGCCACTGGGTGACCGGTTCGCTGCAGTCGGCAAGCTTGCAGCTCCAGCGTGCGCCGAAGTATTTGCCCACACAGCGGAAGACAATGTAAACGATGCCGATGACCACCACGGGCCACTGAGAGAACACGGACAGCTCCAGCTCCGCGCCGCAGAGGACAAAGAACATGGCAAACAGAGGCGCGGTCCATTTTTCGCTCTTTTCCATCAGCTCGGTGGACAGGGGGCAGCGGTTGCAGAAGATGGTGCCGAGGCTCATGCACACAAGCAGGGTGGAGAAGCCCACGTGTACCGCGCCGATATCAAAGCTCAGCTGGCTCAGGGCCACAGTGAGCAGGACGAAGCCGACGATCAGGGACATACGGTTCTGGTTGGAGTGGAAAAGCTTCTCAAGATCGGCCAGGAGTTCGCCCATGAGAGCACCCAGCGCCAGAGACAGAACGATCTCCAGCAGGGGCTCCACGGCCACGGAGATCGCGTCCACCGTGCCGCTGCCCATGGCCTGGGCAATGCCGAAGGACACGGCGAACACCGCAAGGCCCACGGCGTCGTCCAGTGCGACCACGGGCAGAAGCACATCCACCACGGGGCCCTTGGCCTTGTACTGGCGGACCACCATCAGGGTGGCGGCGGGAGCGGTGGCGGTGGCGATGGCCCCCAGGGTGATGGCGCCGGCGGGGGTCAGGGTGTCGCCCAGGAACAGGCAGACGACCAGCAGCACCGCATCCACCAACAGGCAGGTGACGATGGCCTGAAGGATGCCCACGATGGTGGCCTGGCGGCCGGTCTGGCGAAGCTGGCGGAGCCGGAATTCATTGCCGATGGAAAAGGCGATGAAGCCCAGGGCGGCGCTGCCGACAAAGGAAAGACCCTCCACGGCTTCCATGCTGGAAAAGCCCAGACCGGGAATGCCCAGACGGCCCAGACAGTAAGGGCCGATGAGAACGCCGGCCACCAGGTAGGCGGTCACGTCCGGCAGACGGAAACGGCTGGTAAGACGGGTGAACAGAAGGCCGGCGATGAGCGCCACGGAGGCGGAAAGAAACAGATTCATGACAGGGTACTTCCTATTAAATAATAATGGCTGTGTCATTTTATGGCACAGTCATTGATTATATCGTTCTTTTTCTGTTTTGCAAGCAAAAGCAAATGTTTCACAAACATTCTTCGCAATAGCTCTGCACCTCAAAGGGGTCCAGGCCGCTGTCCCTGCGCAGATACAGGGGGTGATGGGGGTGGCCTTTGGCGGAGCGCTTGCCGGCGGCGTACCAGACGGCGCCGTGGGCTTCGCCGATATCGATCATGTCCTGCACGCAGCTTTTGAGGTAGGGGCGCTGCTCGATGATGTTGCCCCAGGCGGCCCAGACCGCGGGGGCCTCCGACAGGCCCAGGATATAGTCAAAGGCTTCCATGTTGGCCCGGTGCAGGGCCTCGTTGCGGTGCTTTTCCATGTCGGCGGGGCGGGTGGCCCGCTGGGCGTAGACGTTGAACATGATGAAGCTGTCAAAGCCGTTGTGCAGGGCAATGCGCTGGACGGATTTGAGGGTGTTGTCCAGATTGCCGGGTTCGGCGGTGGAGGGGTTGACCCCGATGCAGATGAGAGGTTTGGCGCCCCGGGTGCCCAGGATGTAACGGTATTCGGTGTAAAAATCCGGCACATAGAGCCACTCGGCCGGGTCATAGCCGCCGCTGCGGCCGCTTTGGGCCATGGCTTCGGCGAAGGGCAGAATGTCAAGCTCGGCGGTGGGAGCGGAAGGAATGTGCATGGCGGGCCTCCTGAACGGACAAAGGATAGTCCTATAATACACGTCCCGGACGGCGCTGGCAATCGGCTTTTTCAAAAAGGGGGCGCTTGCGGTTTTGGGAGGGATATAGTATGATAAAGAAAATCCCCGGAGGAGGTGTGCCATGAAACAACGGGAAAAGATGACACTGGGCGAATGGCTGATCATTCTGGTGGTGCTGGCGGTGCTGGCGGTGGCCACCGTGCCGCTGTTTCGGGCCCAGCGGGAAAATATGGGCGAAAAGCTGGACCGGGCCAATGAAAATGCGGCCAAGCTCTCGGCTGTGATTCTCTATTACGGCAGCAGCGAGGATGCGGGCACGGATTTCGTCCGTTATTACGATGCGGAAAACAACGCGCTTCTGGAGGAGAAGCCGCTGGATGCTGCCTATGGCTGCGGCACCGCCGCCGGCAGCGAAACGGCGGAAAACCGGGGGAAATTCCTCCGGGTGGAAGCCAAGGCAGAGGAAGGCATCGTGAGCGTGAGCTGGGTGGAATTCACCGACGAAGAGCTGGAGGAACAGCCCGAGCTCCGGGGCTACCGGGAATAAAAGAAAAACTTCCGCAGGGAAACCTGCGGAAGTTTTTTTTATGCGTTTTTTCAGCCGATGCCGCCGGCGGTGATGCAGCCGAGGATCAGAACCAGAAGGCTCAGAGGGCAGAACACATAGCGGCCCAGGGCGGCAAACAGGGGGCCCCGGGGCGTAGCCATGCCCTTGTTGATCTGCTCGGCGGCGTAGTCCTTGCCGCAGACCCAGAAAAACAGCACGGCGGCGATGAGCGCGCCCACCGGGCACATGTAGATGGAGAAGAAGTCCATCCAGTCCGAGACGATGTCGGTGATGAAAAGGGCGATTACGGTGCCCAGGCCCACCACAAGACTCACGGCCTTCTGACGGCTCATGTTCAGGCGGCTTTCCAGACCCTCGATGGCACATTCGAAGAGATTGATGAGGGAACTGAGGGCGGCGAAGGCCACGGCCACGAAAAAGACGATGGAAACCGGGCGGCCCAGAGGCATATCCCGGAAAATGTTGGGCAGGTACACGAACAGCAGGCCCGGGCCGGAGGTGATGCTGGTGTTGAAGTCGATGCCGGAGGCGTAGACCGCCGGGATGATAGCCAGAGCGGCCACGAAGGCGGCCAGGGTGTCAAACAGAGCCACGCTGATGGCGCAGCGGGGGATGTTCTCGCTGCCGGAGAGGTAGGAGCCGTAGACCAGGGTGCCGCTGCCGGCCAGCGACAGGGAGAAAAAGGCCTGACCCAGCGCGTATTTCCAGACCTCGCCGGAAAGGAGTGTGCTCCAGTCCGTGACGGTGAACATGTATTTGTAGCCCTCGGCGGCACCGGAGAGGGTGGCGATGTAAATGGCCACGCCGATGAACATGACGAAGAACAGGGGCATGAAGAATTTGTTGGCCTTTTCGATGCCCTTGGCGATGCCGCAGGAGATGATGACAAAGGTGATGGCAAGCCCCAGCAGGTGGAAGACCACGTTGTTGAAGCCGCTGGCGGTGGCGCCGAAATAGGCCCAGCAATCATCCACGGTGGCGCCGGCCAGGGCGCTGCCGGTGATGGTGCCCCAGAGGTACTTGAGGATCCAGCCGGTGACCACGGAGTAGCCGATGGCCAGGGCGAAGCTGGTGAGGATGGGGACCAGAGACAGACCGGTGCCCAGCCGGCGCCCCTTGCCGGCCCGCTCCGTAGCGGCGGCGAAGGCGTTCAGCGGTCCGGCCTTGGTGGCCCGGCCGAAGGCCATTTCGCCGATAACACCGGACAGGCCGATGACCACAACGCAGATCAGATAAGCCACCAGAAAGGCGGCGCCATAGGCAGCCACCCGCCGGGGGAACAGCCAGATGTTGCCCAGGCCCACGGCGGAGCCGACACAGGCCAGGATGAAGCCAACTTTGCCGGTGAAGCTGTCACGGGTATTCGATTTCATAAAAATCGCCTTCTTTCCGGATATATTTGGGACAGGCCCATGATACACCATGAAAGACGGTTCTGACAACAGAAAAGTCCCGCCGGAGCGGGACTTTTTTACAAAGAATATCAGCCTTTGAGCTTGCGGGCGTATTCGGAGACCTTGGGATCCCGGCTGTCGCCCCAGAAAAACAGGGCCACGGTGCCCGGGCCGGTGTGGCTGCCGATGGTGGTGCCGATGCTGTTGATGACCACGGGAGCTTTGAGCTTGGGGAAGCGCTCTTCCACCAGATCGGCCACGGCACGGGCGTCTTCGTAGCAGGCGGACTGACTGATGAAGCAGCGGCCGCTGTAGTCCAGACCGCCTTCGGCGCACTGTTCCATGCGGTCCACGATGGCCTTGATGACCTTCTTTTTGGAGCGGACTTTTTCCACAGGGACCAGGTGTCCTTCGTCGTCCATGTGCAGCAGGGGGCAGATGCCCAGCACGGTGGCGATGGTGCCGGCGGTCTTGGAGACACGGCCGCCCTTGATATAGAAGGTGAGGTCGGTGGAGAAGAACCAGTGGTGCATGCGGAGCTTGTTGTCCTCGATCCACTGATAGAGCTCGTCGATGCCCATGCCGCCATCCCGCAGGTCGGCCAGGGTGTCCATGATGAGGCCGGAGCCGCTGGAGGCACCCAGGGAGTCCACGATGTAGATCTTGCGGTCGGGGTACTGCTCCTTGAGGACCAGGGCGGCGTTCACGGCGGAGTTGTAGCTGCCGGACAGGCCGGAGGAAAGGGTGATATGCAGGATGTCCTTGCCCTGGGCCAGAAATTTCCCGAAGTATTCAATGTATTCGGCGATGTTCACCTGGGCGGTGCGGGTGTCGGCGCCGCCGGCCATGGCCTTATAGAATTCGTCGTAGGGCACGCTTTTGCCCAGATCGTCGATGTATTCCTTGTTATCCAGGAAGAAATGAAAGTAAGCGCAGGGGATGCCGCGGTCATCCAACCGTTCCTGGGCCAGGTCCACGGTGGAGCAGCAGCTGAGAATAAAGTCGTTCATGGGATTGCCTCCTTTGGCAGAGTGTTTTTACCACCCAAGAATACACGCAGGGCGCCGGAAAAGGCAAGCTACTAAAAAGACCGGGGAGTAGAACCGAAGTCTACGGCCTCTACTCCCCGGGAAATGGGATTCTACGAATGGTAGAATCTTTGTGTTATCAACGTTTTTTGCGGATGCGGAAGCTCATATATACCACCGCTTCCGCCGGCAGAAGAACAAAGAACAGCTGCCAGAAATTCTGCTTCATGAAGATGAGGTAGAACAAAATGGCCACGCTCAGTACCAGCGCCATGACGATCCAGACGTTGTCTTTGCCGTGGCGCCAGATGCAGTTCATGACCAGCAGCGTGATCAGCGACAGCACCACCGTGCCGCCGAAGATCAGCCAGAGCAATTCGCCGCGGGCGATCCAGAGGATCACAAAAGCCAGAACGGCCAGGGTCCAGATGCCGGCAATGGAGACCTTGATGATGGCCGGATAGTTCAGATAGGACTCCGGCACATCGCCGCTGCGGGGGGGCTCCTTTTCGCCGTGCTCGGAGAGGAAATAGTCGATGCTCACGCCGAACATCTCCGCCATCTGGTGCAGTACATGCACATCCGGCAGGGCAGCAGCCCGTTCCCACTTGGAAATGCTTTTGTCGGAATAATTCAGTTTTTCTCCCAGCTCGGCCTGGGTGAGGCCCGCGCCGGTGCGCAGGCGGATGATATTGCTGGCCACCACCAGGCGGCATTCATTTATATCCATTGAGTCGCTCCATTGCTGTTATGAGACCATAAGTGTATACATCATAATATTATAGAAAAATAAACGGAATGTCAAATTAGGAAAACAAAAGATGCTGCGGCCGTGGAGCCGGGGGCGGGAGGACGCATGGCAGACTTGCAGAACGGCGAATGAAAAGGAAAGCATGGCCAAAGACCGATCATCAAGCAGAATATGGCAATGACGGTTGCCGGACAGAGAAAGGTATGTTATAATTTAAACATTAAATTCGGAAAAGGGGACAAACCGATGAAAGAAATCAGCCGAAGAAGCTTTTTGAAGGGCGCGGCGGGGCTGAGCGCGGGGGTGGCGGCCTCCGGACTGCTGGGCGGCCTGGCCTTTGCCGGCGGAGAGCCGGACGCCGTGAGCGGCGCCAGCGTGAGCAGCCAGAGCGGCGGCTCCGGAGAGGCCTCCGGGGAAGTGCAGCTGGCGAAGCCCGATTTTCTGACGACGCCGGATCCCATTGCCGACAGTGCCATCGGCCAGACGCTGGAGGCGGATGTGGTGGTGGTCGGCTGCGGTCTGGCGGGCCTGATGACGGCCCGGAGCGCCGCCGAGCAGGGTCTGAGCGTGATGGTGGTGGAGAAGTCCAACAGCTACAATTACCGCTCCGGCCAGTACGGCATCTGCGGAAGCGCCTTGCAGAAGGAGCGGGGCATGGATTTTGACGGCAGCGCCGCCGTGGGCGACCTGATGAAGGAAATGGGCTACCGGCCCGACCAGCGCATCTGGAACTACTGGCGGGACTATTCCGGCGAGGCCTTTGACTGGCTGCTGGAGCCCGCGGGGGACAATGTGGATGTGATCGACATGTACGCCAAGGACTATGACAGCTCCAAAATCACCGTCTGCACCGTCCACTGGCCCCAGCCGGAGGCCTATGACCCGGCGGAGGAATTCAGCCCCACCTACCCGGCGGCGACCCTGACCTTTATCCCGGACCAGGGCAATGTTCTGGCACTGAGCTATCAGAAATGCCTGGACATGGGCGTGGACTTCCATTTTGCCACCTGGGCCCGGCAGCTCATCCGCCCGGACAACACCGGCGCGGTGCAGGGGGTCATCGGTGAGGATCTGAACGGGAACTTCATCAAATTCCTGGCAAAAAAGGGCGTTGTGATGGCGGCCGGCGACTACGGCTCCAATGCGGAGATGGTGGCCCACTACTGCGGCGGGCGCACCTATTCCACCATGTTCACCTCCACCGACGCCCGGGGCGAGACCACCAACGTGGGCGAAGGCCTCTGCATGGGCGCCTGGATCGGCGCCAAGGTGGAGGACGGGCCTCATGCCCCCATGACCCATACCCTGGGCGGGGCGCTGGGCGTGGACGCCTTTTTGCTGCTCAACAGCGACGGCCGCCGCTTCTGCAACGAAGATGTGGCCGGCCAGCAGCTTTCCAGCCAGCTTTACCGCCAGAAAAACGACTGGGGCTGGCAGATCTTTGACGATCTGTACCCCGAGCAGGTGGAGCACATGGGCTGCAGCCACGGTTCGGTGAACCACATTCTGCCGGCGGAGGATGTGCCCAGTCTCAAGGGGGCGGTGATGACCATCGGCCGCTCCGCCATCACCAGCCGCAGCGCGGTGGAGCGCAGCTGCACCACGGCGGACAGCCTGGAGGAACTGGCCGCGAAGCTTTACAGCGATGAGGCCGCGCAGAAAAATATGCTGGCAGCCATCCAGCGCTACAACGAGCTCTGCGAAAAGGGCGTGGATGAGGATTTCGGCAAAACCGGCAAACGGATGTTCCCGGTGAAGCAGGGGCCCTTCTATGCCACGAAGATCTCGGCGGGCAGCATGCTGGTGTGCCTGGGCGGTCTGGCGGTGGATCCGGTGAGTCTGCAGGTGGTGGATGAGGATATGAACCCCATTGAAGGCCTTTACGCCGCGGGCAACAACATGGGCGGCCGGATCGTGCAGGACTACCCCGTGACCATTGCCGGTGCCAGCCACGGCACCTGCCTGACCTTCGGGTATGTGCTGGGCAAAAAGCTGGCGGAGATCTGAATTTTATTCAACAGCCGGGGGCTGCCGCGAATGCGGCAGCCCCTGTTTTGTTTGGCACGGCCAGCCGTCTGCCGGCATAGGATGGCAGAGGGAAAGGGGGAGGGTTATGAGAGTTTATGTTTATGCCATTGCCAAAGAGGAGGCGGCCTTTGCCCGGCGCTGGGCGGCGTCCATGGGGGAGGCGGACGGTGTGTTTGTGCTGGATACAGGCAGCCGGGACGGCACGGCGGAGATTTTGCGGGCGGAGGGCTGCCAGGTGACGGTGAAAGAGATTCAGCCCTGGCGTTTTGATGCGGCCCGGAACGAGAGCATGAAGCTGGTGCCGGCGGACGCCGAGGTGCTTGTGTGCACCGATCTGGACGAGGTGTTTTGCCCCGGCTGGCGCAGGGCGCTGGAGGAGAGCTGGCGGCCGGGGGCGGCTTTCGGGCGCTATGAGTATGTTTGGAGCTTTGGGCCGGACGGCGCGGACGGGGTGAAGTTTTTCGCGGAAAAGATCCACCGGCCCGGGGGCTGCCGCTGGGTGCATCCCGTGCATGAGGTGCTGGAATACGAAGGGGCGGCGGAGGCCTGCTTTCTGCCCGGTGTGCGGCTGGAACACTATCCGGACGATACAAAAAGCCGGGGAAGCTATCTGCCGCTGCTGGCGATGAGCGTGGAAGAAGATCCGGAGGATGACCGGAATATGCACTATCTGGGCCGGGAATATATGTTCCACGGCTGCTGGGAAAAGGCGGTGGAGACGCTGAAAAGGCACTTGGCCCTGCCCCGGG
This sequence comes from uncultured Oscillospiraceae bacterium, assembly GCA_964605075.1. Classification (GTDB taxonomy): domain Bacteria; phylum Bacillota; class Clostridia; order Oscillospirales; family Oscillospiraceae; genus CAJOIG01. The sequence goes on along the minus strand of CAZSAX010000005.1, from coordinate 10,978 downwards.
CCTGCTGGGAGGCGGAACGGGCGGCTTCCATGCGCTATATCGCCCGGTGTATGCAGGCGCTGGAGCGGCCGGAGAAAGCGGAGCTGTGGCTCTATCGGGCGGCTCTGGAGGCGCCGGGCTACCGGGAGGCCTGGGTGGAGCTGGGGAAAATGATGTACGGGCAGGAGCGGTGGCGGGACTGCGTGAACTGTCTGTCCCGGGCGCTGGATATAAAGGAGCGGCCCCTGAGCTACATTAGCGAGCCGGAGGCCTGGGGGGCGCTGCCCTGGGATCTGATCTCCATCGCCTGGTGGAAGCTGGGCCAGCCGCTGTATGCCCGGAACTGCGCTGCCCGGGCCCTGGCCCTGGCGCCGGGGGATGGGCGCATCGAAAACAACCGGCGCATTTTTGCTGAAGCGCTATAAAGAAAAAGCTGCGCGGCCCGGAGGCTGCGCAGCTTTTTCTTTGCCTGCCGGTCAGCGGCTGCGGCGGATGAGGCCGCAGGCGATCTTTGCCCCGGCGTTTCCGGCGGGCTGGCTGGTGAAGTCGTCCGGGCCGGCGTGGACAATGACCGTGCGGCCGATGACATCGGTCAGGGCAAAGCGGTCGGTCAGAACGATGGACAGGGCATGGCCGCCGTTTCCGAACAGCGGAGGCAGGTCCCCGGCGTGATGGGGATGGGGACAGCTTTGGGGATTATAATGGGTCAGCGCCCGGGCAAAAGGATCTTCGGCGGTTCCGGTGCAGGCGTCACCGCTGTGGATATGAAAGGCGAAAACGGGGCTTTGGCAAGCTCCGGTGGGAGCCGGGAGGCCCCGAATATCGGCGGCCACCAGAACGCCGCTTCGGGTCTGGTAAAAGCGGACCACGCCGCGGAGGGCGGGGTGATCGTCACTGCCCCGGAGAAGGGCCAGAGCGTGGGGGCGCTGGCGGAGCAGGGCTGCGACTTGCGAAAAGGGACAATTTATGGATACATCGGACATGGATACACCATCCTTCACATAATCTGACATCCTTATTATATGGCGGACGGAAGGAGGGTGTGAAAAAAGGAACGCCGGGGGCGTTCCTTTTTAGCTGTTGGCTATCTGGATATTGGTGATGGCGGCGGCGGTGAGGGTCTGGCCGTTAAAGACGGCGGTGGCCTCGTATTGCCACAGGCCGGCGCAGTCTGTGGAATAGGTGATCTGTTTGCCGTTTTGCCAGCCGGACAGGGGCAGGGCGTCGGACACCTGGGGGCTTCCGCCGCCGTCGCTGCGAAGGCAGACAAGCGTCAGTTCAATGTCCTCCAGCAGGTCCTGGAAATGGTCGGCGGATTCAAGACCGTTGTCCGTTTCCATAAACACCGCCGGGACAAAGACATGGGTTGTGGGATTGTTGGGTACCAGAAGACGGTCGTCCCGGCTCACCGGGGTGGGGTAGCTGCCATTGACGCTGAAGCCGATCCGGAAGGTATAGGTCTCGTCCTGCCCGTCGCCGTCCAGGTCGCAGGTGAATTTGGTGTGATGAAGGCCGTTGTCGCCGTCGGAAATGGTGGAAAGGCTTGTCACCGGGGCGTCGGGCCGGGTGACCCCGAGGAAGGTCTGGGGGGTTGCGGCGGCGAGGGAGAGCTCCGATGAGGGCATGGAGACCAGGTTGATGGCGGAAGCGGTGGTGGCGGTGAGGCTGTGGCCGTCCAGGACGGCGGAGGCCTCATAAAGCCAAAGGCCGGTGCAGTCGGAGGTGTAAGAGATATAGCGGCTGCCGCTCCAGATGCCGTACAGAGGATCTGCATCCTCCAGGGTGGGGCTGCCGCTGTCCAGCTGATAAACCGGTACCACGGTCAGTTGGGCCTGCTCCAGCAGAGGAGCAAATTCCTCCGCGAATTCATAGCCGTAAGCCACCTGCCGCAGGACGATGGGGGTGAACGTCTCACCGTGGGTCATACCCTCCGGTACCGTGGTGGAATCCGTGCCGGAGGGAGACAGAATTTCGCTTCCCGGGCCGGCAAAGTTCATATAAACGCAGAAAGCATAGTTTTCCGGCTGCCCGTCGCCGTCCAGGTCGCAGGTGAAGCTGGTGTAGCTTTGGTTGGCATCCAGCTGCACGAGCTGGACATCCTCCACGGGGGCATCCGGGTTTATGTGAGAGGAATCGAAGGAATCTGTCACCGTGTCGCCGGAGACAGCGGTCGCTGACAGAGTTTCAGAGGATGCTTTTTGGGGACGCAGCAGGGCGCCGGCCAGAAACAGGACAGTCCCCAGGAGAATGGCGGACGAGAACGCAAAAAACAGGCGCTCCCGCCGGGCGGCAGACAGGGGCGGACGCTTCCGGAGAAGGGCGGAAAGAAGCTCGTCCGCGGAGCGGTAGCGCTTGTCCACGTTGACTTCGATGCATTTTTCGATGATGGGGCGCAGAGGGCCATCCGCCAGGCGGCGGGAAGGGTGCTGAAGGGTGAGCATTTCGTTAATGAGAACGCCCAGAGAGTAGATGTCTGCCCGGGCGTCGGTCTGGGACAGACCGAACTGTTCCGGGGCGGCGTAGCCGGTGGTGCCCATGATGCGGGTGTCGGCATCGGCTTCCTCCTTGCAGACCCGGGAGGCGTCAAAGTCGATGAGCACAGCCCGGTCGCCATCCAGGAGGATGTTTTCCGGTTTCACGTCCCGGTGGACGACGGACAGGCGGTGCAGGGCGCTCAGGGCCCGGGCCACATCCGCGGCGATCTGCCGGGCCTGGGCCGGACGCAGGGGGCCGCCCTGAAGAACAAAGGCCAGAGAGTCGCCGGGGATGTATTCTTCCAGGACAAGGACCTGGCCGTCCTGTTCGGCGCAGGCTTCCACCCGGGGCAGATGCGGGCAGGAAAGGGCCATCATCTGCCGGTAGGCCTGGCCGCTGCCGGCGAAACGCCGGGCGATCATGCGCTGCCGGCTTTCCCGGTGACGCAGAAGCGATACCCGGCCCCGGGGACCGTCCTTAAGAACTTTTTCCAGGAGGAAATTCTCATGGATCATCGTTTCAAGCGAATGAAAAATGATTTTCCCTCCTTTTCCTATGCAGCCAGTTAATTGTTTTTAAAAATTTTTTCCTATATAATTATGGATTGATTAGAGAAATATGGATTGACAGGAGAAAAACCGTTACGATGGAGGACGCGATGAGAAAAGACAAAGACACCAAGGACTTGCAGGAAGAGCTGATGTCCAGTCCCAATCTTAGCCGCTTCCTTTCGGAAAATCAAGAGAACTTTAACAGCATGGGATTTTCTGAGCTTTTGCAGAAGCTGTTCTGGCGGAAAAACATTTCCAAATCGGCGCTGGCCAAAAGTTCCGGCATGAGCGAGGTTTATCTGTATCAGCTGTTTTCCGGCGGGCGGAACCCCTCCCGGAACCGGATCCTGTGTTTGTGCTTCGGGCTGTCGGCCTCTTTGGAGGAGAGCCAGGAGATGCTGCGGTCCTGCGGGAAGGCGCTGCTTTACGCCAAGGACCGGCGGGACGCCATCATTATTTTCGGACTTGTGCATGAAATGACGCTGGAGGAGGTCAATGACCAGCTTTTCAGCGAGGGCGAGAAAACATTGTTTTAAAGAATGACCCGGGAGCCAAATGAACTGCCCCAGCTTGTGCTGTCCGCACAAGCTGGGGCGGTTCAGATTTCCGGGGGCTTTTCGTGTCCATTTTGAAAATAAAACTGTTATTTGACGCTTCTTTTTCTTATTTTTTTAATAGATATAAGGCGGACACAAGGTGTTTGTATGGCTTGAAAATACAAGAAAAATCCCGAAACCGTTGTGGTTTCGGGATTTTCATTCTGGCACGGCTTAAGGGATTCGAACCCCCGAAGGCGCCTTCGGCCCCTTCGGGGCGCCGGATGCCAAACCGGCTCCCGCTACGCGGAACCGCCGGTCATGGCACAAAGGTCAGGGGTTCGAACTTCAGAAATGCAAAAAAGGATTCCCACGGAAGTGGAAATCCTTTTCTGGCACGGCTTAAGGGATTCGAACCCCTGACCTTTTGGTCCGTAGCCAAACGCTCTATCCAGCTGAGCTAAAGCCGCTTGTGCCCGAATAATATAGCACATGCGGAACCGGATTGCAAGCATTTTTTTAAATTTTTTTGTTTTTTACAGGCCCAGGCTGTCGGTGAGGTTGTCCACGATGCCGCCCATGGCCTTCAAAGCCTTGCCCATGGCGGATTTTTTCCGGCGGGGCATGCAGGCCATGCCCACCACGGAGCCCACGACCAGACCAAGACCCATGCCCCGGATGAAGATATTTCGGTTCATTTTTCTGTTGCGCCTCTCTTTCTCCGCTAGTATTTCCCCAAAAGTTATGATATATTATTTTGTAATGTAAAATTGCGAGGAGTATGGACAATGATCGTGAGCATCCTGGCCGTGGGCGATGTGTGCGGCACGCCGGGCCTTGAGTTTCTGGAAAGCCGGCTGCGCCGGGTGAAGCGGGAGCGGAACATCGCGTTTACCGTGGTCAACGGCGAAAACGCCAATGTGGTGGGCATCACCCCCCGGCAGGCAGACCGCATCTTTGACGCCGGGGCGGACGTGATCACCCTGGGCAACCATACCTGGACCCGCTGGGAGCTGCAGCCCTATCTGGCAGAAAACAGCCGCATCCTGCGGCCGCTGAACTTTGCCCCCCAGTGTCCGGGCCGGGGCTTTGGGGTGTATCACACCGATTTTGGCGATGTGTGCGTGATCAACGCCATGGGGCGCTTTACCCTGGATGCCAACACGGACAACCCCTTCGTGGAAGTGGACTGCCTGCTGAAGAATCTGGAGCCGCTGCCGGGCATTATATTGGTGGATATGCACGCCGAGGCCACCAGCGAGCGTCTGGCCATGGGCTATTTCCTGGAGGGGCGGGCCAGCGCCGTGTGGGGTACCCACACCCATGTGCAGACCTCCGATGCCTGTGTGCTGGAGGGCGGCACGGGCTATATCTCCGACCTTGGCATGACCGGGGCCTCCCGGAGCGTGCTGGGTATCGATGTGGAGCAGTCCATCAATAAATTCTTCGGCGATCCGCCCCGGCGCTACCGCAGCGGGGACGGCCCGGCGAAGATGGAATGCTGCGTGTTTGACATCGAGGCGGAGACCGGGCGCTGCGTGAAGGCAGAGGCCCTGCGGATCCTATGATCAAGATCCTGCACGCCGCCGACCTGCATCTGGACTCGCCGTTTCAGGCCCTGGGCAGCCAGAAGGCCGCCCTGCGCCGGGCGGAGCAGCGGGGGCTTCTGGAAAAGATCGCGGCCCTGGCGAAAGAGCGGGGGGCGGACATCCTGCTGCTGGCGGGGGATCTGTTTGATTCCGACGCCGCCTTTACCGAGACCGGGCGGACGCTGGAGCGGGTGTTTGCCGGAATCGAGATCCCGGTGTTCATCGCCCCGGGCAACCACGACTGGTACTCGCCCCGTTCCCCCTGGGCAAGGCTTGACCTGGGGGAAAGGGTGCATGTGTTCCGAAGCGAGACCATGGAATGCGTGGAGCTGCCGGAGCTGGGCGCGAGAATCTGGGGCTCAGCCTTCACCGGGCGCAGCCGTTCGGCGCCCCAGCGGGGCTTCGAGGCGGCCAAGGATGGCGATCTGGTTGACATAATGGTTCTTCATGGCGAGGTGGGCGCCCAGCGCTCCAGCTATGGGGCCATGGCCGAAGACGAGCTGGCGCGCAGCGGCATGGACTATGTGGCCCTGGGCCATGTGCACAGCTTCAGTGGGCTGAAACAGGCCGGCGATTGCTTCTACGCCTGGCCGGGCTGTCCGGAGGGCCGGGGCTTTGACGAGACCGGGGAAAAGGGCCTGATCTGGGCGGAAGTGGAGCCCGGGGCCTGCCGGCTGGAATTTATTCCGCTGGCCGGGCGGCGCTATGAAGTGCTGAAAGTTGACATAACAAACGAGGCGGACGTGCCGGCGGCGGTGGAAAAGGCTCTGCCGGCGGACACGGAGCGGGACATATACCGCATTCTTCTTTCCGGCGAGACAGAGTATCCCCCGGATCTGACGGCGCTGCGCCGGGCTCTGGAGGGGCGCTTTTTCGCGCTGGAGCTGCGGGACGAAAGCCGGCTGCGGCGGGATATCTGGGCCGGGTGCGGACAGGATAGTCTGCGGGGGCTTTTTCTGCAAAAGCTCTGGGAGATCTATGAATCGGCGCCGGACGCCCAAAGCCGGGCCCGGGCGGCCCAGGCGGCGCGCTGGGGTCTGCAGGCCATGGAGAAGGGCGAAGAGCTGCCCTTGGCATAAGCGAGGTTTTTCATGAAGATAAAGAGAATGACGGCCAGCTTTGGCTGCCTGGACGGCCGGAGCATGGAACTGAGCGGGGGACTGAACATCCTTCACGCCCCCAACGAAAGCGGAAAGTCCACCTGGTGCGCCTTTGTGCGGACCATGCTTTACGGCATGGACACCGCCGCCCGGGAAAAACAGGGGACCAAGCCGGATAAGGTGAAGTATGCGCCCTGGTCGGGGGCGGCCATGTCCGGCAGCATGGAACTGGAGCATCAGGGGAAGAGCATCACCCTGCGCCGCTGGACCAGCAAGGCCGGCCAGCCCATGCAGGAATTTTCCGCTGCCTATACCGGCACGGAGGATCCGGTGCCGGGCCTGACGGCGGACACGGCGGGAGAGACGCTCACCGGGGTGCCCCGGGGCGTGTTTGAGCGCAGCGCCTTTATCCGCCAGGCGGGCATGAGCGTGGGCAATTCCACGGAGCTGGAAAAGCGCATCAACGCTATTGTGTCTGCCGGGGATGAGGAGCTTTCCTACACGGAGCTGGACAAGCAGCTCCGGGCCTGGCTGCGGCACCGCCGCAGCGGCAAGCGGGGGGCCATCCCGGAAACGGAAAACGAGATGACCGAGACCAGCGACCGGCTGCGGCGCATCCGGGAGGCTTCGGAGGATGCGATGTCCCTGGAGGCAGAGCTGGAGGAGCTGCGCCGGGAGCGGGAACAGGCCGTGGAGGCCATGGAGGAAGCCCGCCGGCGGCAGCGGAAGCAGGCCTTGGAGGAAATGAGCCGGAGCCGGGCCATGATCCAGCGCGCGCAGACGGCGCGGGACGAGGCGGCGGAGGAATTCCGCCGGAAACAGGCCCGGGTCAAGGCGGCGGTGTTTGCCGGGGAGAGCCCGGAACGGGCCGGGGAACTGGTGGAGGACTGCCGTTACCGGGCCGGAGAGCTGGAAAAGCTGGCCAGGCGGATGCCGCCGGTATGGATCAGCTATCTGCTGCTGGGTGTCAGCGCCGTGGGTCTGGCCGTGGGTGCGCTGATGGACTGGGCTATGTTGCCCACCACGGTGGGCATTGTGGCGCTGCCGCTGTTTGCGGTGGTGCACGGGCGCTTCCGGGCCATGCAGAAGCTGGCCGAGGACACCATGGAGGACCGGAAAAAGATGCTGGCCGGCTACGGTGTGGAAGCACCGGAAGAGCTGGACGGCGTTTTGGAAGAATACGAAGCGGCCTGGGAAGAGATGACCGGGGCGAAGAAAGTGCTTCGCGGGGCGGAGCAGCAGCTGGAGCTGGCGCAGCTTCGGCAGAAAGAGGCCGACCAGACGGTGGTCAGCGGGCTGGATTTCCGTCACGGAGATTCTGCGGCGGCCCGGGCTGGACAGGCAGTGGCGGCCATTGATGAGCGGATCGACGCTCTCAAGGAACGCCGGGCCCAGGCCGAGGGCCGGGCCAGAGCGCTGGGCGATCCCATGGTGCTGGAGTCCGCGCTGGAGGAGCAGCAGGGACGGCTGGAGGAGCTGAACGCTCAGTACGAAGCCCTGGCGCTGGCCATTGAAACGCTGGCAGAGGCGGACACGGAGATGCAGAGCCGCTTTTCCCCCAGACTGTCGAAAAAGGCGGCGGAATACTTCGCCTTCCTTACCGGCGGACGGTATGAGGAAGTGACCATCGCCAAGGATCTGAGCGCCAAGGTGCGCCCCAGCGGCGACACAGTGGGCCGCGAGACGGATTATCTGTCCGAGGGGGCGGAAGATCAGCTGTATCTGGCGCTGCGGCTGGCGGTGTGCGAGCTGGCGCTGGAGGGGGCGGACTGCCCTATGGTGCTGGATGACGCGCTGGTGAACTTTGACGAAGTGCGCATGGCCAGGGCCATGGAACTGATTCGGAAGATCGCAGAATCCCGGCAGGTTCTGCTTTTCACCTGTCATGACAGGGAATACAAATATCTCATGGATGACCCGGGAGTTGCCGTGATCCCCATCGGTCAAGGAAAGGCGGAATAAGCATTATGAAGAAAGAGAAAATTTTTGCACTGTGCCGGATGGGCGTTGCCCTGGTGATCGCCGTTGTGCTGCTGGCCGTGACGGGCTTTGGCTTTGTGCCCATGCTGACGGATCCGGTGGAGATCACCGACGGCACGCAGCTGGCCGACAATTCTTATGTGAGCTGCGATCTTCGCTACGTGATGACGGTCTGCGGCGAAGAAGTGAAGGAAAACGGCGATGTGGTGGCTTACTACGCCATCGCGCCCATTGGCAACCGTTTTGTGGTGCTGCGCTTCCCCGCGGAGCTGCACAGCGATGTGCTGAGCATGACGGATGCTACGCTGGCCTATCTGGGTGGCGAGAGCAGCGTGATGAAGATCCATATGCCGGTGGAGGGCATGGTGTCCCAGGGCAGCGTGGCGGTTTACAGTCTGCTGAGCCAGTGGTTTGAAAGCAACAAGGAATGGATGAGCAATGCCGGCGTGGTGGGCGCCAGCCCCCTGGCGGAGGACTACCTGGTGTCGGAAGTCATTGAGGTGGACCGGCTGGGCGCCTTGAGCGGAGAATATACCGTGGCCCTGAGCGTGCTCGCGCTGCTGCTGGTGGTCTATGCCGTGGTGGAGCTTTGCTTCATGGGCAAGAAAAAGGATGCTCCCGCCAAGAAGGAAAAGAAAGAAAAGCCTGCCAAGGCAGAGAAAAAGGAAGAGGTCAAGGCCGAGCCTGTGACTGAGGCAGCTCCGGTGGAAGAGGTCCCTGCGGAAGAAGCCATTGAGGAAGCTGTTGAGGAAGCGGCAGAAGAAACCGAAGAAGCCGAGGAAGAGGCCGAAGAGGCGGATGCGGAAGAAGCAGAAGCCGAAGAGGCGGAGGAAGAGCCGGCGGACGAGGCGGAGGCCGAAGAGATCGGGGAAGAAGAGAAGGAAGAAGATGCCTGAGTTTGTTGTTCCCTGCCTGTTCGGGCTGGAGGGCCCGGCGGCCCAGGAGCTGCGGCGGATGGAGATCGCCGACGTCCGGGCAGAAAACGGCCGGGTGCGTTTCTCCGGCGGAGCGCCGGAGATGGCCAGGGCCAATTTGCGTCTGCGCTTCGGCGAGCGGGTGCTTTTGCGCCTGGGCGGCTTTGAGGCCAGGACCTTCGATCAGCTGTTTGAGGGCGTGAAGGCCCTGCCGCTGGCCGATTACATCCCCAAAAACGGCGCCTTCCCGGTGAAGGGCTATTGCCTGAATTCGGCGCTGCACTCGGTGCCCGACTGCCAGAAGATCATCAAAAAGGCGGCGGCCAAGGCCCTGGGCCGGGTGTACCACAGCGAGTGGCTGCCGGAGGACGGGGCGCTGTATCAGCTGCAGTTCTCCATTATTAAGGATTATGCGGAGATCTTTCTGGACACCACCGGTGCCCCGCTTTTCAAGCGGGGCTACCGACCGGGGCATGTGGCGGCACCGCTGCGGGAAACGCTGGCGGCGGCGCTGGTGGACTTTGCCCGCTACCGGGGCAGGGACGCGTTCTGCGACCCCTTCTGCGGCAGCGGCACCATTGCCATTGAGGCGGCGCTGATCGCCCGGAACCGGGCGCCGGGACTTTTGCGGTCTTTTTCCAGCCAGAACTGGGTATGCTTTGATAAGAAGGTATGGGCCCAGGCGAAGGAAGAGGCCCAAAGCAAGGAATTTAACGGGGAATACCGCATCTATGCCTCGGACATTGACCCCAAGGCCGTAGCCCTGAGCCGGGAGAACGCCCGGCGGGCGGGGGTGGAGAAGGACATCGTGTTCTCCGTGGCAGACGCCCGGCAGTTTACCCCGCCGGCGGAGCGGGGCACGGTGGTCACCAATCCCCCTTACGGTGAGCGGATGCTGGAGAAGAAGCAGGCGGAGGAGCTTTACGCCGGCTTCGGCAAGGCTCTGGCCGCCGGACAGGACTGGGACTGGAACATCATCACCTCCCATCCGGAGTTTGAGCAGTTCTTCGGCCGGAAGGCGGATAAAAAGCGGAAACTTTACAACGGCATGATCCAGTGCGGCCTGTATATGTATCACAACAGGCAAAAACCGGAGAAAAAATGAAATATAAGGAGATTTTAGGAGAACAAAAATGATATTTTTGCGTGAAGGCTGAAAATCACTTGTTTTACTTGAAATTTCCGAAGAACAGAGCTTGCAGAATGCCGGCAACTGTTCTATGATAATAGTGCGTTAGCACTCTTGGTTGAAGAGTGCTAACGCCCGAAGCTTGTTTAATAAAAAATAATATAGGAGGCAACGAACAATGACCCTGAAACCTTTGGCAGACAAAGTGGTCGTCAAGCGCATGGAGGCCGAGGAAAAGACCAAAAGCGGTCTGTACCTGTCTTCCGGCGCCCAGGAGAAGCCCGAAATGTACGAAGTGGTGGCCGTGGGCCCCGGCGGCGTCGTGGACGGCAATGAAGTGAAGATGGAAGTGGCTGTGGGCGACAAGATCCTGCTTGGCAAGTACAGCGGCACCATCGTGAAGATCGACGGCGAGGAATACACCATCGTTCGGCAGAACGACATTCTGGCTGTGATCGAGTAAGGAGGAATTTGAATTATGGCAAAACAGATCGTTTATGGAGAAGAAGCCCGCAACGCCCTGCTCCGGGGTGTTGACAAGCTGGCGGACACTGTGAAGATCACCCTGGGCCCCAAGGGCCGCAATGTGGTGCTGGACAAGAAGTTCGGCGCTCCCCTGGTCACCAACGACGGCGTGACCATCGCCAAGGAGATCGAGCTGGAAGACCCCTTTGAGAACATGGGCGCCCAGATGATCAAGGAAGTCTCCACCAAGACCAACGACG
>CAZSAX010000004.1:0-36462 GCA_964605075.1 uncultured Oscillospiraceae bacterium | reverse complement strand
GCCATTGAAAAGATTCTAAGTTTTGGCGTTACAATCGAGCAGGAAGCATTTCTGAGTTAATTAGAGGGATCAAAAATGAAATCTTTTTGATGCAGTGATAAAAACCTTATCAATAATTGACAAAGCGAAAAAACTATAACAGCCCCATTGAGACAGAGCCTTACACTATCGACTATGTGTATGGCTCTGTCTTTATAAATATATCACAACTTTCTGCTGCTTTTTAGCCTTCTCTGCGAACTGCGCTGCGCCACCCCAGGAGTGGGTGATGTAAGTCACGACAAAGTCGGATTGTTTGATCATCCACTTGTTACGCCATGAGATTGCGAAGCGAGGGTGGACGGTTTCAATGTCCTCTGGGAGCATGGTATCGGAGTAGTCGCGGGTATCAAACTCGTCTCGTTTTGGGGGCATACGCTCCAGAACGACGGCATAACGGATGTGGGGGTATAGCGATGCCAACTCTTTCAGAACAGAGCGCACAATCCCATCAAATGCTCCTTGCTGGCCGACATAAAACATATCTACTGCGCGGTTCTCAATCAGATCAATCAGAACCTCTCGTAGTTTGGGCTTAATTGAACTCGGACAATCACGATGTCCGAAGAAAGTACATGCTGTTCCCATTTATACATGCTCCTTTCGGCTATACATAGCCTAATGGTAGCATGCGTAGCCTATAAAGTCCATCCAGATAGGATATGCTATAAGCAAGAAATCTGGAGGAGGGAGAGCATGGATACTGTTACTGCGGTCAGAAATCGTATTCTGGCATTGTGCGGTGAGCGTGAGATCACCATCAATAAGCTGGCTACCATCTCGGCTCTGCCGCCTTCGAGCATCAAGAACATTCTTTATGGGAAGAGCCAAAATCCGAAGCTGATTACAATCAAGATGATTTGTGATGGCTTAGGAATTACTTTGGGTGAGTTTTTCTCCACGCCAGAATTTGAAGCGCTGGAACAAGAAATAAAATAGAAATCGGAGGCCGCTTTTGAAGGCCTCCGATTTTTTTAGCTTAATATACAAACTTGTTTTTCGATGCGTCGAATCAAACGCTGCAGATCGTTTTGAAAGGGAGAGGTATCATTTGCGTCCGCCATTGAAATAAGGTATGACCGGTAACCAACCAGATACTGCGTTACTTGAAAGACCGTTTTAAACGGAAAAACTGAAAGATCCCTATGCTTCAAGGATAAGCTATTCATTTTTTGCAGGAATGCATCTTCCCCAGCGGCTTTTATGATTGCGTAGTTTTTATTTATACAAGTAATGACATGTCGTATGTCTGACAGTCTGTTACGAGACAAGCGTATTCCTGTTGCAGAAATGATATAGCCATTTAGAACTATTTCCTTATGCCCAAACTTCATTTTTTCATAATTGAGTTTTAGAGAAAGCGAAGAAAGAATATGCTTGATTTTTTTCAAAAACCATCTTTTTTCGATAAAATTGAATTCGGAACTGGAAAAAAGCATGTCATCAGCATATCGAGTATAGCGAACTCCGAACAACTGACAATACTTGGTAATCCGTTGGTCGATTCTTGTCATAATTATGTTCGATACAGTGGGAGAGGTTCTTGCACCTTGGGGAAGCTCATTGTTTAATGAAACAATATCGCAAATTAAGTTGACAACCTTTTCTTTCTCTGCAACATCATTAACGGGAATGAAATATGTTAGCTCATTTTTAATGATGTTTTCGTGTATTGATGGAAAGAAGGATGCGATATCCACACGCATGAAGTGTTCGGCTCCAATATGCTCGGATAAAAAATCATTATAGCTTACACCTCTTTTGAATCCCTTAACACAAACAGGAAGAGGAAGGCCTTGTAAATATTTGTTTAATGCTAACTGCAAGTTATCCAACTCAGAGCCGTGCTTTAGAAATTGTATCTGTCGACTTCCATTCTTTTTGGGAATTGTGAAGGTTTGATAATCTTCTTTCTTAATATTTTGCAATACTTTAGAATAGGAGATTCCCCAAACATGATTGCAAAAAGATTCAATTGTAAACATGGAGACCTCCTTTCTAAAAAACAAAGGGCAACACATAAGTACTTTCTTAATGAATCGCGAAGCGCGTGCTTAACTGCACATGTGTGAATTTAGACACACGGCAGGCGGCGCGGGCATAGCCAATTAGTGACTATAGTTCCTTGGGCTTCAGTTTGCCAAACTGACATCAAGGCCTTGATTGCTCAAGCATTGCTACTTATGTGTTGCCCTGTTGTTGACGTTAGAGCATTTCGCAGAAAAGATTAATAATGGCAGACAATTCAGGAAATGCATATTGAAATTCCTTAACCAACTGCTTGCTTTTTTCTTCATCCTGAATATATCGTTGAAACTCTTTTACCGACCGAGTTCCAGCGGTGTTTACAGAGAAAAATGCATCCAAATAATCTGAAATCCATGAGGTTTTTTTACCAACAAAAACTTTTTCGATCAATAATTTGTCGTTAGGTAATAGATTTTTAGAAATATTGCTCCATGACTGAATCAAATCTGATTTTCCGTTGAATACCATTCGCAAGCAATTAATTTGATCCGTTTTACCTAATGTGTCGAAGTAGGACTTAAATCCTTGGAAGTCTGTTTCTTTTGTTCTGGATGAAAGAAAGTCTAACGCAAAGCTTTGTGTTCTATAGTTGATAAGCGCTCCCTCGATGGTGGTTTCGAAAGCAAATACATTGTACTTGAGTAAATATGCCTTCAATGTAGTGATAAATTCACGATAGAACGGATCATCACATCCCATAAATGGCAGATAATAATGAACACGCAGTTTTTGCGCCATTGCGATAACCCGTTGATGATGGTGAAGCAGATAAGGACCTTTTTCGTGCTTGTTTCTGTATCTAAGATGCTCCCGGTTATCTTTGTTTTGATATTCTGGCTTTAATAAAAATGTTCTTTGGGTGCTGTTATATTGCAAAGCCTTGTCCATATCAATTAGGCATAGATATGGTGTATGGGTCTGAAGCAGCTTCGGTGTCATTATATTAAGCGTGGGGGTGTCTGACATTGCTTTAAAAACATCCACATTAACTAATGCAGGAAAAAGCTTCTGCAAATAAGGGTTTGAAAAAAGTTCAAGTTCAGATTCGCCCTCCACAAAGAGGATAGCCCGTGCAAAATAGGAGTTAATGTGATCGTCGGTTACACGATATTTTGAAACAGGACTATACTGGGGGAATTTTTTCATACTTTGAATGCGAGAGTGCTCATTTGCTAAGGTAACATCAAACAGTTTTGAACTATCAGATTGAATAATTAGGTTTTTGACAAGGCGAGCAGAGTGTGTCGATATCATCAGGCACAATTTGGAAGACGTATCAAGCAACGTTGATGCGAGTTCATCGATGAATTTACTATGAAGGCTTATTTCGGGCTCGTCGAACAAGACAATGGGTTCCTTTAGTTTTAATCGTGAAATTTCATCGATTGTCTTCAGAAGCAGTTCTACATACTTTACAGAATTTGTGCCAGTGGAGTAATATGCCAGCCTCTTTCCGTTTTGTTGTATTGTTTCTCCAGAGAAAAATACTTTGGATAAGTTTTTAGCAAAATCTTTTGATGTCGCCGACTTGATGTTGACGTTAGAGGCTTGAAAAATTCCGGATATATCACGTAATTTCCCGGATATTTCCTTGCTTTCGTCGAGTAGGATATCAGAAATTCGTTTCTCTATGCTTTTTCTTTCGGCGTTTGATACTTTGCCAAGTTCACCCAACATATCCCAAACACGAGCCCATTCGGAAATATCAAGATCTCGTGTGTTGATGAAAAATACAGGGAAAAGGCTTTTGAAAATAAAGCGGTCCTCATAAGAAAGATTCCAACGGATAGAATGTCCTTTTGTTTGGAAGAGTTCAACTCGGATTAGCTTTGAAGGAGATCTCGAAGCCATAGAGATAATAGCTTTGTAGAAGCCTGCGTATTTAGTTTTTGATGTAGGAGATTCATCGAAAATATCAAACTCCTCGTCTGTATTGGACTTTGAAATTTTTACAAATTCGGACAGATCGTAAACCAACGTGATTCTAACTTCGTTATTGAAACGATTGTTTTCGTCAAAAATGTCGTTAGAAAGAGCGTTTTCAGTCAAATTTGAGTAAAAGTATGCAATGGCTTCTAATAGATTTGTTTTACCGGAGCCGTTCTCTCCTAAAAAAATATTCATTTCTGATAAAGAGATATCGCAGTGCTCTATGGACTTGAATCCATCAATCACAATTCTGGTGAGTGCCATAGATATCCCCCTAACATCAAAAGTAAGAGCCGCACAGATATACTGTACGGCTACCTTGGTCGCTTAAGGCTTCCGTTTATTTATTATAGCTCATTTTGTGGTCGTTTTCAAGATAACTTGTCGATTAATGACCCGGCGGTACAACCGCCGGGTCATGCACTTTATATATAGATTAACTCGTTTAGTGAGATAATCTCAATGTGGTATTGGATGTTGTTTATGCGTTGTACCCATTCCATTTGATTCGTTGCTTTCAATTCTTCTGTTACGCCCTCGGCGGCCATCATTTGCTTGATCAACACCTCCATCCGCTGCTGTGTCTGTTCGTTAATATCGGCCAGATAGGTCCAGAGATTGCCGGAGAGGACAAGTTGATTGAAGATAACCGGACGGTATTCTTTCAGATAGTCTCTGTGCATGCGGCCCCAACGGCCAATGGGGCGGTACTCTTCGGGCAATCTCAAATCGGGGATGTAGTAATCGCCGGTCTTGATATATGTGATTTGTTCCATCGTCAATCCTCCTTATAGTCAGCGGGCTTATGGCGCTGGGCGTATTCCTGCAGCTTCTGCAAGTCGATCTGGGCTTGGAAACGGGCCTGTGCTTCGAGGCAGGGGGTGAACAGGGTGGTCCTGTCCATATCCCATTCGCGGATGCCTTTAAGGTATTCTGTACGGCGTTTGTCATCGAGGATGAACGGCGTTATTTCATGTCGCAGGCACTCTTTGAACATGAGCAGCCGACCAACTCGACCGTTACCGTCTGTAAAAGGATGGATGCGCTCGAAGCGCACATGGAAGTCCAGGATCTGCGCCAGCTCCACTTTATCAAGGCCCTCATATTCTGAGATCAGGGCGCTCATTTGGGAGCCAATGTTCTTAGGCGGCGTGGTTTTGGTCTTGCCCAAGGTACAGGTATCCCTACGGTATTCGCCCGGATGAAACAGGAGCTTTCGTTCAGCCATGGTGCCGTAGCTGATCATGGAGTGCAGCTTACGGATATAGGTCTGGGATAGCCGAACTGTAGCGGTCTCAATGATGTAGTTGACGCAGGCGAGGTGGTTGTACGCTTCGATCAAATCATCCACCTTGATAGGCTCAAATCCCACGGAGACTTTGCCTTTCTTATAGATTTCCTCCACCTGAGCGAGTAAGAGCCGGTTGCTGGCCAAGCGGTTGGAGCTGTAGCAGAAGTTGGTCTGGATGTAGTCATAGAGGCCGTGATAGATCTTTTTAGACCGCTGGCGTTGTAGTTTTTTGACCAGAGTTGGGAGCTGCGGCGCTTCTTTCTTTCGGCGTAGCGGTTTCTCAGCGTTTTCGGGAATCATCCATGCGTTATCAATGTAAATTGTTCCGTTAATTCGTCCGTCAATGCAGTATCTGCGGATCATGCGGGCTGAAATGTTCCATCTTTTCGCCATTTCAGAAATCGTTATGTAGTCCATAAAATTGTCCTTTCATCTGTAATTTGGGTGTAAACCGCGGAACTTTTTGTTTTCGCGGAACTTTTAGTACCAGAGTTAGTACCAGAAACAGTGCGAAAAGCCATGTACCAGTTGAAACGATATGGACTGTGAAATGTCCATTTTATGCGGTTTTGTCTAACTTTTTAAGCCACTTCCACCGAGTCCAGGACCTCGGGAGCGATGGCATTCAAGAGGTCAGCGGTTCGATCCCGCTTATCTCCACCAGAACAAAACACCGAAGCCGAAGCTTCGGTGTTTTTCTTTTTTCGGGAAGATTTTCCGATGTTAGCGTGGAAGAAAAAAATCCAACCCATCACAAAGGAAAGATCCCTTTCCATTCCTTCGCCGAATTTGTTTGGATCGTATATCACCTAACCCCTGTATAAAGGGAAAACAAGTCCTCTCCCCCGCTCGTTCTTCTTTTTCCCTATCTATCCCGGCGCTCTTGGCGCGGGTCCCGCAGCTCTGCTCCCCTGCAAGGCGCACAGCCAAATTGGAGCCACTGTGCGGCACATAAAACACATCCGCCGGGCAGTACCCGGCGGATGTTTTTTTCAAGGGCGCGTTTTCCAAGGCATCAGCCGGCCGCCCAGCCGCCGTCCACCATCAGAACATCGCCGCTGATGTAGCTGGATTCATCGCTTGCCAGAAACAGCGCCGCGGATGCGATCTGTTCCGTCTCGCCGGGCGGGGGCGCCGCCCCCAGCACCTTCTTTACGCGGTCATAGCCTTTCATGTTTGGCACGCCCATGGAGGTGGCGATCTCGGATTTGATGCCGCCCGGAGCAATGGCGTTGCAGCGGATCCCTTCGTCCATGTACATAAACGCCGTATTCCTGGTAAGGGAGATCACCGCCGCCTTGGAGGCGCTGTAAACGGCGCCCGCCACCGTTCGCAGGCCGCCCAAAGAGGCGATGCTCACAATGTTGCCGCCATCGCCCTGTTCCAGAAAGACCTGGACGGCCTTGCGCATGGCATAAATGGGGGCATAGAGATTGACGCTAAATACATGGTCAATGGTCTCGTTTTTGACATCGCCGATCGGACTCATGTCGTCCATGACACCGGCGTTGTTGACGAGAATATCCAGTCGGCCGAAGTGATTGACGGCGGCATCAATGGCGCCGATGTTGGTTTCTTCTTTTGAAATATCCCCCACATAGGGGATCACCTTGCCGGGAGCATCCTTGAGGGACTCGGCCAGGGCTTCCAGCCGCTCTTTCCGGCGGGCCACAGCAATGATGTTCGCACCTTCTTTTGCAAAGCGTTCAACGATCGCTTTTCCCATCCCGGAAGAGGCACCGGTAACAACCACGGATTTACCTTGCAGTTTCATTGTTCCTACCGCCTTTCTTATTATCTGATTATTTTTATTTGTAATCATATTATAGTCCGAGACAGACATTTATTCCGTGATAAAATCACCTATATCCACCTAAACAAAGTTCCCTCGCAGTTCTTGGTATGGTATAATATGATTAGTCGTGAGACGGTTGAAGCAGAAGTTGTAGTTCCCTCGCAGTTCTTGGTATGGTATAATAAAATTTGCCGCCGCCGTCGTTGATTGCGTGTTGTAGTTCCCTCGCAGTTCTTGGTATGGTATAATAGCTGTCCCATTTTCGGAAGCATTCACCAGGTTGTAGTTCCCTCGCAGTTCTTGGTATGGTATAATCTGGCAATACAAACCCTCTATGATTACCGGGTTGTAGTTCCCTCGCAGTTCTTGGTATGGTATAATCACACAGGACGCAGATCCTGAAGCTGGCCAGTTGTAGTTCCCTCGCAGTTCTTGGTATGGTATAATCCTGGCGCACTTTTGCTTCGGCGATCTTGTGTTGTAGTTCCCTCGCAGTTCTTGGTATGGTATAATCAACTGGATTATTGATATCCATAGTTGACGGTTGTAGTTCCCTCGCAGTTCTTGGTATGGTATAATGCATACGAGGACGGCGGCGAAGCTATCCGAGTTGTAGTTCCCTCGCAGTTCTTGGTATGGTATAATGCTCCTGCGGGAGGCATCCCAAGCTGTGCGGTTGTAGTTCCCTCGCAGTTCTTGGTATGGTATAATCGCTCCCAGCGGCCGGTTGCGTAGTCCATAGTTGTAGTTCCCTCGCAGTTCTTGGTATGGTATAATAGGTCAACTTATGAAACCCACCAAACACGCGTTGTAGTTCCCTCGCAGTTCTTGGTATGGTATAATACCCGCAAAATACTCGTCGAGAGCATTCACGTTGTAGTTCCCTCGCAGTTCTTGGTATGGTATAATCCCGGAAATCCGTCGGAGTGATCCCGATGGGTTGTAGTTCCCTCGCAGTTCTTGGTATGGTATAATTCGTTTGCGTGACCTGTTTGTTGACGAACTGTTGTAGTTCCCTCGCAGTTCTTGGTATGGTATAATATGGAAACGGCGGAGAAGTGGATGAGGAATGTTGTAGTTCCCTCGCAGTTCTTGGTATGGTATAATCAGTCCCAGCCTTCGGTGAGCAGCATAGAAGTTGTAGTTCCCTCGCAGTTCTTGGTATGGTATAATTCTTGTCGCCCGCTCCAGCGTTGTTCCGCTGTTGTAGTTCCCTCGCAGTTCTTGGTATGGTATAATCCGAAGAGCTTGTACCGCCAGTTTCCAGCGGTTGTAGTTCCCTCGCAGTTCTTGGTATGGTATAAGTGAGTCTTTTAGCGTAGTGCCGTATTTGCGGTTGTAGTTCCCTCGCAGTTCTTGGTATGGTATAATTTGTGCTGTAGCAATGGCGGCTGTCGGGTGAGTTGTAGTTCCCTCGCAGTTCTTGGTATGGTATAATGCAAAGGCTTGCCGTGATGCTCTGATTGAGGTTGTAGTTCCCTCGCAGTTCTTGGTATGGTATAATACCGGCAGCGACTGGTTTACCGGCCAGGTGGTTGTAGTTCCCTCGCAGTTCTTGGTATGGTATAATAGACTTCGCTCTTCGCTGCAAGGGAGACTCGTTGTAGTTCCCTCGCAGTTCTTGGTATGGTATAATTGCTGGTGAAGTACCGGCCGTCCTTTCCCTGTTGTAGTTCCCTCGCAGTTCTTGGTATGGTATAATCAATACACCGACCTGCTTTAAGGTCAACATGTTGTAGTTCCCTCGCAGTTCTTGGTATGGTATAATAGACTGCGCAAAAATCCCGCTCTGTCAATGAACAGAGCGGGATTTTTGCATTCAAAACAGCGGAAAACAGGAAAATTCCAAACGAAAGAATCAGAAAATGGAAAGCTGCTCGCACTGGAAAGGCTCATCCGCCGGGGTCAGCCGGCCAAGAAGAATATCAATGGATTCATACTGCTTCTCCGTAATGACAAGCAGCCGGACAGAGCCGTTATCGGGAAGATTGTTTCTCAGCCTCTGCCGGTGCTTCGCCACCGCATCACGCCCGTTGCAGACCCGGGCATAGACGGAATACTGCAGCATATGATAGCCGTCATGGAGCAAAAAATTCCGAAAGCGAGACGCTTCCCGCCGGGCCGATTTGGTACTGACCGGCAGATCAAAAAAGACGATCATCCGCATAAATCTACTCATAGCGGTGCTGTCTCAGCTCCACAAGCTCCGGCAGGGACAGATGGTTTCCTTTCTTCAGCAACGACTGGGAAAGACTCTGAACACAGCGTTCCATGGCATAAGAGGCACTGTGGCGCTGGCCGCCGGAAAGAATATCCAGGTTCAGAAGATTGAACAAAAGGCGCTTCCCGGCAGGAAGAAGCTCTTCTTCCTGCTCAAAGCACTGTGCCACCAGCAGGTCCACCAGCGGGCGAAACGGCTCCATCATATCATCAGCCAGATTGAAGCTGTTGAGCTGATTCCGATGGTGCAGGCCCAGCGCCGGCAAAAGCCCGTAGACTGTCAGAAACCGGGCCATGCAGCCCCGAACAATGGCATAGCCGTAATTCAGGGCGCTGTTTGTAGCCGTATCACTGCTGCGGACAAAGCCCGGGCCGAAAAGAGCCGGAAAGTACATCTGGGCCGCTGCGGCCTCCACATTGTCCGGATCGCCGGAGCGCACCTGCCCCGCCAGCGGCTCAAGAGCCCGGGCCGCCGCCTCTTTTCCGCACAAGCGAAGGCAGCGGGCCTGATTGCGGACCTTGGCCGCCACCACCGATTGCCACAGGCGCTTTTTCAAAGGCTCCCCGGCCTCCATCTGTGCCCGAAGCAGACTCAGTTCCCGGCTGTGCCGGGCAAAGGGCGTCAGCACGGCGCAGGGCATATGCTTTTCGTCGCACACGAAAACAGCACAGCCGCTCTGTCCCAGAAAGGACAGAGCGGCTGTGGTTATCGTGGACTGGCGGCTCTCCAGCAAAAGAGCCGAAACATCCTCCACGGGCAGCGAATGTTCGCTGTCCGTGCGGATGATCAACTGGTCGCGCTTCAGGGAGATGTGGGCCGGGTTCTCGATGACAATATTCCGAAAGGCCATGCTTACCCTCTTTTCTGACAGAAGCTCTGCCGCTTCTCCTTTTTCACCGGATGGCATTCGCCCAGAACGTCCACCGTATACTTTTCCATGCTTGCCAGCGTCTTAATACCCAAGCTGTTGATTACATAGGCATTATCGTGGCTGATGCATGTAAGAGATGCTGTGGAAATACCGGCGCTGTTGTAGTAAAGGAAAAAGCTTTGCTCTTCCAGTACGGGCGGACGAGAGCTGCCCTTTTGGTTCAGCGTCAATTTGATCGACTTTTTATGCGAAACACGAAGAAGGTCATTGGGATAGATGGAAAACCGGAAGTCTTCCTCCCGCATTTCTTTCCACGCGCTGTACGGCTTGTAAGCAACACAAGCTTTGTTCGGCAGTTCCGGCTTCAGCGTGTCGGCCACATAGATGGGGACAAAGTAATATCCATCGCCCTCCACATGGAAGATGTCGATGCGGACCATAGAATCATGAGCCGCAACACCCTTGCCTCCGTGGACTTCCACATTCAAAGTGCTCTTTTCATACAGTTTGACCTTGCGGACAAGGGGACCGGGGCTTCCATCGTTTTTCGGCTTATAGAAGGGTTCACTGATCTTCCCGTTGGTTTGCAGTTGCTTCCGCAGCGCCTCATACAGAAGGCGGTCACTGCCGGGGTCATAATAATTTTCGATCTCACCATCTTTTGTGAGTTTAAGGGCGCTGAGGGGGCGCTTGACAATAACCAGCCCCTCATCCAGCGAACGTGGTCCCTTGACGGTATCCTTGTGGGCAGCACCAGTGATTTTTCGTCTGGGCATCCGGGAAACAAAGATCGGCTGCAAGGTCACAGGTTTGCCGGAAAGAGCATAGTAAGGAATTTTCGCATCCAGTACGGCCCGGGTAGGGTCGGGGCTCAGGCGGGCATCCAGCTCTTTGCGGAATTGCGGCCAGGGATAGGGGAAGCGCCGCAGCACTTCGCCGGTAGCCGGATCAACGGCAAAACTCCCGGTTTTGTCCTGCACATACTCACATTCCCGAAGCTGGGCATGGCGGCTGATTTTCTGAATCATGCCGTCCGTGGTGCAGGCGATGACCAGCGCATCCACGGCATGGTGGATATCGCCGTCCTCACGGATCTTATTGATGCCCCAGCGCTTGCGCATATAGGAAGTGACAGAGCCGTTCACGGCAGTCACTCTCTTTTTGCGTCCCTGCGCAGAGGGGGCGAAGTCCAGCGTGTCGTTAATGAAATTATAGAGGAAGCGGGCCATCGTCTTCGTATCCTGCAGATTGCGCTCACGGAACCCCTCCTCGTCTTCCTTGGAAATGCATTCCTTCAGAAGAAGCTGCTGCTTCCGTCGGTCGCGGACATTGGCATTGACCCAGACGGTAAAATCATCCCGGCGTTTGCCTGTGAGATACTGCAGCGGCAGACGATTGCCCTTGTTGCGGTTTTCCTCCGCCATCACCAGGACCTTGTTCTTGTAGCCGTCATCAAAGCTGATGCTGTAAGGGATGATGTGATCCACTTCGGCATAGCCCGGGGTAAAAAGCTTCTCCAGAGACATCTGTTTCTGGCTGTAGGCGCAAACGCCTCCCTGCTCCTCATAAAGCTTGAATTTGACCAGATCCTGTCCCGAGGGATAAAGGACACCGTATTCCGACCGAAGCCGCTCCATGATTCGTTCGTTCTTCTTCTGGTTGTCCTCCATCTGCTTTTCCAGTTTCTTGCGTTCGGAAAAATCCTTGGCCATTTCCCGGGCCAGCTCGATGTTGATGAACATGGGGCTGCTTCCCTGCTTGCGGATGATGGCATTGACGACCTTGATGGTCTGGGCCACCGCCCGGCGGACCACCGGGCTTGTGATCTGCTCCATGTCTGCCGCCCTGGGATCCAGAAGCTTTGTGCGTTCCTCGCCGCTGTGACCGCGGAAGTCATAGCCGGCAGCCGTGCAGGCTTCGTTGTATTTCATACCCTGCTCAAGATAGGGGATGATCTTTTCGCAGGCTTTGATCGACAGATGACCATAGCCGGAAAAGCCGCTCAGGGTATCCAGCGCAAGCAATTCCGCCGAAGACAGTATTCCCTTGAGGTGCTCATGCACCTTCTCCTGCGTTTTGTATAGAGTCAGAGTTCCGGCAACCGCGTTCCGCTGTTCAACAGACAGCGATTGGATGTGTCCCCTGGAGAGCTTATCCAGCGCCGCACGCATTTTGTGATAAGCTTTCAGATGGCTGAATTTCGTTTTCTTTTCGCTGTCGGTAAGCGTGGTGTTTTTATCATAATGAACCAGATTAAAACGGCTGTCTTCCGGCAAAGAAAGGAGTTTGCGGATTTTTGCAAAATCCAGACTCTCGGTTTTATGGGCTTGTTCGATAAGGAGATTTCTTTGTTCCGGCGAAAGAGGAAGGCTGGAACCACCGGAGATAATGCGGATGTGATTGATGCGCTCCAAGAGGGTGAAGTATTCAAAGGAATAGGAGGCTTTGGGGGCGCGTTTCTCGCCCTTTTCAAAGGTGCATTCGCCAACATGATCCATTTGCGCCGCATAAGGGCTTACCGCTGCAGGTCCTTCGTCGTAGGATCGCTGACTCAAAAGGATAGCAAGGTAGGCTTCTTCCAGCTCATTGGAAGCAAAGGCAGAGCCGAAATCACGCTGGGCTGCAAAAATCTGCCGCACTTCATCGGCCACCATGTCCCGGCCCACAGTGGCAAGGTATTCCCCCTTGTTCCGCTTATGCTCGGCAAACAGCGGATCCCGCAGGAGCATTTCGCCCACCGTTCGGTAGCCCTGGCTCTCCATTCGCATCTTGTTGTCGCTCACGGCCTGAAGGAGTTTTCCGTCATCTCCATCCGCCGCCGCATTTTTGCGATTGGATTTGAAGCCGCGGCGCTGGGCGATATGAAGGAGAATGCGAGCCAGTTCCTCCCGCGAGACAGGCTCATCCAGCGCTTTGACGCGCAAAGTGTAAATGTCGGGAAGCTTGCCGTCAAAAAGATGCTCAAGTACCTCTTCCGTCAACAGCCCCCCGGAAACAAAGAGCCAGCGGATGCGCTCCAGCCGATGGCGATGCCTTCGGGTCCTCCGCCGGGCACTCCGGGCTTCACGCCGGGGCGCAGCCAGGGATGCGCCGGTTTTGGGATGTTCCGCTGCATCAAAGATGCGCACGCCCATATCCAAAATGGCGCATGGTTTTTCTTCCTTATCCAGGGCGACCGTTGCCCAGCCTACAGAGGCAACTCCAATGTCCAGGCCAATGGCGTATTCTTGCATAACCGCATCTCCTATGTTAATTTTTTCCGATTACATTATACAAACAGATTGTCGATTTTTCAACAGGGGAAACAGTCCCCCATAAAAGAGATAACGCCTTGCAAAGCAAGGCGTTAGAGCTCTTCGGTTTTCTACCTTATTGTAGCAACCTGGCAGTTCTTGGTATGGTATAAGAACTATCGCCATAATAACACCTATGCCCACATTTTTCAAGTAGAATTGTCTGCTTTTTCCAAACTATCTTTCAGCATTCTCCTCCGCACGCAACCAAAGGTATCCCTGCACACACGCTGCTGGGATGCCTTTTCTGTTTTTTCCTTTACGTCTGTGCCATCAGGGCGTTCTGCTTGCGGAGGCGCTCCCTGATCAGTTCCGCAAAGGTATCGGGGGCAACGACCTCCAAAACCGGCCCAAAGGACAGCACCCGGATCAGAAGCTCGGTTTCATCGTCTTTGTCATAGCGCAGCCGTATCTGATAAAGCCCCTCCTCCAGCCAGCGGGTCTGCTTCTCGAAATGAGAAAAGTGAAGAAGCACCCGCTCCACCCCATTTCGCTCGTCATGGAGCAGCATGGTCAGCTCACAGCTGCGCTCCCGGGGCTGCCGCAATTTCTCCGCGCCTCGCTCCTGCAAAAGTTCGCAGCTGCAAATCCGTGCCAGATTGATGATATGGTCCTGATGATCTCCCAGGGCAAGCAGCCGGAACTTATCGTCCTTCGCAGAGTACTCCAGACGGTACGGCACACAGACAAAGGAATGCCGGATGCCGCTGTGGCCCCGGAAGCGCACCCGAAGCGAACACTTTTCACGAATCGCCCGCAGGATCATCCGGAAGTTTTCAATATAGCGCTCATCTTCGTAAGGGTCCCCGTCCGCATAGCGGTCAAAAAAAACAAAGGTCTCCGGCTTATACAGCGGTTCCACTTCCTCCAGCCCCCTTGCATCCGGTGCAAAGAGCGCAATGCGGGGGTCCTGCATAAGAGCCTTTAACCATCGCTTCTGCAAAAGAGTCAAGGGCATGGTGGGAGCCTTTTGCAAAACCGTGTTGCGCTGGTCATCCAGCAGGGGCCATTCGCCGCTTTTCAGGGCTGCCGGAATGGTCAGCGTACTTTCGGCAAAGGCTTTTTCCTGAATCAATTCTGTCATGCGCCGCTCGGTAAGACCGCCTTCCGCCGCCTCGGTCAGAACGGCAGCAATGACATTAAAATAGCTGCCGTAAATCTCACTGAACAACATGACTGTCACCTCCGTAAACGGAATTCATGCGCCTGAGATCCTCATAAAACCTGTCCACGACAAACGGACTGCTGCACCGCAGATCCACAATGCGGCCAAGGAAACTGCGGAGCCAGGGCAGCAATTCAGAGGCATCATAGACATCGGCAACAAACCGACAGGTATGCTCATCGATGATCTCAGTGCGCCCATGGCGTTTCTCCCGCTCCAGGCGCTGCAGGATAAATTCCTCACCAGGGCCGTGGTAGATCGTCATCTCGATGTGATCCAGATTATGCTCGGGACCGGTGGAAACACCCCATAGGCAGGGATCAAATTTCTCCCAGTAACCCATGTACTTATCGTATTGTTTCTCCACACTGCCGGGGACGACTTTCTGTATAGCATCCAGCCGATAAAACACCATGTGCCGGCCCCGATAATGATAGCCCAGAAGATATTGCCGGCCGGACTGGGTACTGATATAGATTTTCAGGGGACAGACCGTACGCGGATAGTCGCTTCCTCTTCGAAGACTCCGAACGGTCAGTTCCACTGCACGATGCCCATCAATGGCCTGCAGAAGCTCACACAGCACATCGCTGTCCAGGGCATGAAGAATGTAGTGGTGCTTGAACCGGAAGGCGTCTGACGGCTCCCCCAGCTTATCCGTCAGATAGGAGCCGATCACGCCCATAGGATCCGCTTCGGAATAAAAGGCCAGGGCCTCCCGCCAGGAGGCAAGATCAAACGCCTCATTGTCCGTCCGCCGGTAAAGTACTTCCCGGCCGCTTCTCTGCGCACTCAACAGGCCCAGGCTTTCATATTCTTTCAGTTTTTTTCTCACCGTGGATTCATCCAGCGAAAAGGGCTCTTCAAAATGCGAAAGATACCCGTCACTGATGCGATCAACGATGGCCCGGGAAGACATGGCACTGCCATCGGCCAGGATATCCAGAATGTAAAAGTGCAGCGTGATATCCTTTGCGGTGAAGCTTTTGGCCTTAAAAGCTTTGTGGAGCGGATTGCGGGGGATGCGGCGGCTGTCCACCGACAAAAACACATTCTTGCCGGAGGCATCCTGACGGAAGCACATATAGTCGCCCAGCCAGCTTTCGATCCGGCGCCGCTCGTTGTCATAGCTGCGGCTGCTTTTGGCGTCGTACTCCTCCCGGCTTTTGAAGCCGTAAACATAGAACTGCCGCATATAGTCGCGAATGCGGCCGAAATTCTTAATCAGCTCGTTGTATGCCATCCAATTCACCTCCTGCGGACCTTATATCTGCATTCTAGCATAAGCTCTGTCCCAATAAAAGGACACCGAATGGCCCCAAACGACAAGTTCGCAACTTTTTTTCCGTGATTTTCCTCGGAACCGTCCGTATACTGAAGGCATGAAAAGCGCGAACAGCAATCTCTCTTAAGCAAATAGCTCGAAACTATTGTCGCTGTTTCGGAAACGCCAAAAGGTCTTCCGGAATTCAAGAAGGCGCTTTGTAAAGACGTCAACCGCAATCAAGGATACGATTCTGCATTTGCTCATGAAAGGAGCGACCGGTTTAAGGCCGGAGCCGCGCCGGGTGAAAGCCCCGGCATGCAACACGAAACGGCGTCTTGTTTTGTCAAAAAAGGCACCCACAGCAACGATCGAATGGCTGAGCTGGTACAGCAGGCGGCTCCAGGCCGCCCTCCGTGGGTTCAAATCCCGCTTCAAACCGGTGCCTTGTTGAACCATCACTATCCTGAAGGAGGGATCATCCATGCTTCAGCATCTGAAAAACGAAGCCAGCCTCCGTTTCACTGAAAACGGCGCCCTTACCCATACATCCACCGGCTCCGACTGTCTGGACCTTTTTGCCACCATCGGCGCTCTGCGCAGCGCCGATGAGAGTGACATTCTCCTCCGTTTTGTCCGAGCCTACACCGAAAACCCCGATCTGGCACTCAAGACCCTCTTCTACGCCCGGGATGTCCGCGGAGGCTTGGGTGAACGGAGAATATTCCGCGTGTGCCTGAAATGGCTGGCCCAAAACGCCGCGCATTCCGTCCGAAAGAACCTTGTACATGTGGCCGAATACGGCCGCTGGGATGACCTTCTGAGTCTGATAGGCAGCCCTTGCGAGGCCGACGTTCTGGCGCTGATCCAAAAGCAGCTGCAGGCAGATCTGGCGGACCTGGAAAATGGCAGCGAGGTCAGTCTTCTGGCCAAGTGGCTCCCCTCTGTGAACGCCTCCAATACGCAAACGGTCGCCCATGCCAGGCACATTGCAAGTTCCCTCGGCTGGACCGAAAGTATGTACCGCAAGACCCTGGTGCGGCTGCGCGAGCGCATCCGCATTCTGGAAAACAACCTGCGAGAGAAAGACTACTCCTTCGATTACAGCAAGCAGCCCTCCAAGGCCATGCTCAAATACCGCAAGGCCTTCTTCCGCAACGACGCCGGGCGTTACAGCGAGTTTCTGAACAAGGTCCGCTGCGGCGAGGCAAGGCTCCGCACAGGCACACTCTCCCCCTACGAGCTTATCCGTCCTTTTTTCTGCAGCAAGGTCAGTGACCAGCAAGCCCATGCCATAGACACCACCTGGAACGCGATGGAGGATTTCACCGGAGACGAAAACGCTCTGGTGGTCATCGACGGCTCCGGTTCTATGTATTCCCCCAGCGAGCCCATGCCGGCAACCGTGGCCCTTTCTCTTGGCATTTACTTTGCCGAGAGAAATACCGGAACTTTCCGCAACCATTTCATCACCTTCTCCGAAAATCCCCAACTGGTGGAGATCAAGGGGGACACCATTCTGGAAAAACTTCTTTACTGCAGCAGTTTCAATGAAATCGCCAACACCAACATCCAGAAAGTATTCGAACTGCTCCTGACCACCGCCGTCAAAAACCGGGTATCCCCGCAGGAGATGCCTTCCACGCTGTATATTATCTCTGACATGGAGTTCGACCGGTGCGTCCAGGATGCCGACCAAACAAACTTCGAGTACGCCAGAAAAGTTTTTGCCAAGGCCGGATATACGCTTCCCCGAGTAGTTTTCTGGAACGTCCAGAGCCGAAACCGACAGCAGCCCGTCACCCAAAACGAGCTGGGCGTTGCTCTTGTCAGCGGCTGTTCGCCCCGCCTGTTCCGCATGGTCGCCGCCGGACGGCTGTCTCCGTATGACTACATGCTGGAGATCCTGGGCTCAGAACGCTATGCGCCGATCGCAGCCTAGCTGTAACGGCGCAGAAGGTGATGCCCTTGCCCCGCCCCTCCGCACCGAGGAAGAAGGATTCGAAATTCTTTGCTGTCATGGCTTTTTCGTAAAATACAGTAAACAAACGCAAGGAGATCCCCATGATTACAATTCAAGGACTATATAACACCGCCCTGTGCTTCACCTCCGAACTGGAGAACATGGCAGCAAAGCAGATCCAGGCCGTCTGTGACCGGGCGGAATTTGCCGGTTGCCGCATCCGCATCATGCCCGATGTCCATGCCGGCAAGGGCTGCACCATCGGCACCACCATGACCATCCAGGACAAAATTGTCCCCGGTATGGTTGGCGTCGATATCGGCTGCGGTATGGAAACTGTGGAGCTGGCCGAGCGAGAAATCGACTTCGAAAAGCTGGACGCCCTGATCCGAAAGGATATTCCTTTTGGCCGCGAAGTGCGTGACCATCTCCATGCCCTCAACGACGAGATCGATCTCACCCGCCTGCGCTGCGCCGACCAGGTCAATCTGAGCCGCGCCGCGCGCAGCATCGGCACCCTCGGCGGCGGCAATCACTTTATCGAAATCGACCGCGCCGAAGACGGGCGGCTGTTTCTGGTGGTGCATTCCGGCAGCCGTCATCTCGGCACAGAGGTGGCTGAATATTACCAGAACGAAGGCCGGCGGGCCCTCTGGGGCGGCGCTCATTATCAGATCCAGGAAACCATTGACCGGCTGAAGGCCGAAGGCCGCTTCCGGGAGATCCAAAACACCATCCAGTCTCTGAAGAAGGAACACACGCTCTCCATTCCCCGGGATCTGGCTTATGTGGAGGGCCGGCTGTTTGAGGATTACATCCATGACATGAAAATCACCCAGAGATTCGCTATGCTCAACCGCAAGGCCATGGTGGATGTCATCCTGAACGGAATGGGCCTAACCTCCGTGGAAGCTTTCACCACCATCCACAACTACATTGACACGGAGGCCATGATCCTGCGCAAGGGCTCAGTATCTGCCAGGGCCAGTGAAAAACTGCTGATTCCCATCAACATGCGCGACGGCAGCCTCATCTGCCGCGGGAAGGGCAACGAGGAGTGGAACTTTTCCGCTCCTCACGGCGCAGGCCGTATCATGAGCCGCCGCGCCGCCCTCCAGACTTTGTCTCTGGAGGACTTCCGGCAGCAGATGAAGGGCATCTACACCACCTGCGTACTTCCTGACACGCTGGATGAATCCCCCATGGCTTATAAGAGCATGGATGAGATCGCAGCCCAAATCGGCCCCACAGCGGAGATCCTCGAGCGCATCCGGCCTATTTACAACTTCAAGGCCGCCGATTAAAACCGCCGGAAAAAAGGTGTTTCCGCGGAAGCTCTGCTCCGGGAAAAACTGCAGGAAATCCAGCAGCTGGAAAACTGCCGTATTCTGCTTGCTGTTGAGTCCGGCAGCCGGGCCTGGGGCTTTGCCTCGCCGGACAGCGACTATAACGTGCGCTTTCTCTATGTCCGTCCGAAAGAGGACTATCTGAGGCTGGATCCGGTTCGCGATGTGATCGAGTTGCCCATCAGCGAAGATCTCGACATCAACGGCTGGGACCTGCCTCAGGCCCTGCACCTGCTTCACAAGTCAAACCCTACGTTTTTTGAGTGGCTCTCCTCCCCCATCATCTACCGGAGCACCGCTTACGCAGAACAACTCAAAACCGTCACAGGGAACTATCTCTCCCCCGCAAGCGCACTTTGGCATTACCTGCACATGGCCGAAGGCAATTACCGCGAATACTTGCATAGTGATGTGGTCCGGGCAAAAAAGTATTTCTATGTTTTGCGCCCAATCCTGGCCTGCCGCTGGATACTGGAACAGGGCACGCCGCCCCCCGTGCGTTTTTCCGAACTGATGGTTTTGTCATGGTTTTTCCTCCCGCAGTTGTTTTCTTTTATTTTATCAATTTCCCATTTAAATAACCCCCTGAACAAATATGCAGCCGCCGGCGGGACCGGGAAAATTTCTCCGGCGCCGCCATTTCCAATTCGCCCCAGCCGTGCTATAATCAACAGGCCAGACTATGAAACGGAGGATAACCAAATGGCACGCAACGCGACCAAAGCCCCCGCAAAACATCTGACAGCCCGGCACAAGATCGGCTACGGTCTGGGCGACGCCGGCGGCTGCATGACCTTTGCCATCATGGGCAGTACCTTTGCCATGTACTGCACCGACGCCCTGAAGATCAACACCACCCTGCTTGGCATACTTCTTGTGATATGGAACGTCTGGGACTTCATCAACGACCCCCTCATGGGCGCGCTGATGGACAAGTCCTTCGCCAAAAACCGGAATCCCAGGGGCAAATTCCGGCCCTGGCTGCTGCGCAGCGCCCCCCTGGTGTGCGTGAGCTTCATTGCCCTGTGGTCCGTGCCCTCCCTGTTTGAAGGTCTGAGCCTGGTCTGCGTTCTGTTCGGTCTCAAGATCCTTTACGAGGCCAGCTATACCATGTTCAATATCCCCATGGGCTCGCTGCTGTCCGCCATGGCGGACACCGACCAGGAGCGGGCCGTTCTCTCCTCCGCCCGGGGCATCGGCTCCGCCGTGGGCAACATGATCCCCGTGATGCTCATGCCCATACTCATCAAGCGCTTCGGCCAGACCAACGCCGCCGGCTACGCCATCGGCGCCGCCATCTGCGCCGTGATCGGGCTGGGCATGAGCCTGGCGCACTACGCCATGACCGAAGAGCGCACCGAGCCCGCGGCCGACCGCGGCGAAAAAAGCGCGGACAACATCCGGATCACCGACATTCTCCATGTTTTCCGGGTCAACCGGCCTTTCCTGGCCCTGTGCGTCCACGGCCTTTGCATCTGCACCATGCAGTACCTGGGCAACACCCTCACCAACTACATGTTCACCGTGGTCTACGACGACCTGGCGCTGGTGACCTACGGCTCCATTGTCTCCATGCCGCTGATGCTCCTCACCCTGATCCTCGGCCCCATGCTGGCCCGGAAGTTCGGTCTGGAGCGTTTCATCCGCTGGGGCCTGCTGGTGGGCGCCGTTATGTATGCGGGCCTTTTCGGCCTGCACATGGTCACCACCGTCAATCCCTACGTCCACATTCTTGCAAGCAACCTGGCCATGGGCCTTGCCAGCATGTCCATCTATATGCAGTGGGGTCTGGTGGGCGAAGCCATCGACTATAATGAAATGATCACCGGCAAGCGCACGGAGGGCTCCATTTACGGCACCTTCAACCTCTCCCGCCGGGTTGGTCAGACCATCGGCAACTCCGCCGCGGTGCTGATGCTGGGCTGGATCGGCTACAACGCCGACCTGGCCGTTCAGTCCGCCGGCACCATCACCGGCATCAAAGTCCTTTGCGTGCTTCTGCCGGGCATCTTCGTTCTGGGCTCCTGGGCCGCTTTCAAATTCCTTTGGAACATGAGCCCCGAGACCCGGGCCCGGCTGGCCGAGTTCAAAGCCGCACAGAAAACCAAGGAGTGATCTATGAATCCGCTTATCACCTGCCCCTGCGGCCCGATCCGGGGCACCGAATGCCGCCCCGGCGTGCTGGCCTTCAAAGGCATCCGCTATGCCGCCGCCGGCCGCTGGGAATATCCCACGCCGGTCACCGCCTGGGACGGCGTTTACGACGCCGCCGCCTACGGCGCCTGCTCCTTTCAGCCCCGCAGCTTTTATGACGAGGAGTTCAACGAAAAAAAGTATTTCTATTACAACGAATTCCGCAAAGGCGAAAGCTACGTCTATGCCGAGGACTGCCTGTTTCTGAACATCTGGACCCCGGCAAGCGCCGGCGCGGAAAGCCGGCTGCCCGTGCTGGTCTACATCCACGGCGGCGGCTTCACAGGCGGCTGCGGCCACGAAAAGCACTTCGACGGCCCCCGCTGGCCGGAGCAGGGCGTGGTGGCCGTCACCATCAACTACCGCCTGGGGCCCATGGGCTTCCTGTGTCTGCCTCAGCTGAAGGAGGAAGCGGGTCACACCGGCAACTACGGGCTTTACGACCAGCTGGCAGCGCTTCAGTGGGTTCAGCGCAACATCGCCGCCTTTGGCGGCGACCCCGGCAATGTCACCGTCATGGGCCAGAGCGCCGGGGCCATGAGCGTGCAGCATCTGTGCCAGAGCCCGCTGACCGACGGGCTGTTCCACCGGGCCGTCATGTCCTCCGGCGGCGGCGCCGGCGCCATGTTCAGCGCCCGGCCGGAAAAGGCCTTCGGCTTCTGGCAGGAGGTCATGAAGCGCTGCGGCTGTGAAAGTCTGGCCGAATTCCGCAGCCTTTCGCCGGAAACGCTCTTTGCCGTTTGGACCGAGGCCCGCCGGCAGGTCCGGGGCGGAGCCATGGCCGCCGCACCGGTGACGGACTGCTGCTTCATCCCCGAACACCCGCAGCCAAAAGCCATTCCCTATATGCTGGGCGCCAACAGCGAAGACATGATGCCCCCCATCCTCCACGCCATGGCCCGGAAATGGTGCCGCCGGCAGGGCGGCTATGTCTGGCATTTTGACCGCCGCCTCCCCGGCGACGATCACGGCGCCTGGCACAGCAGCGATCTCTGGTACTGGTTCGGCACCCTGGACAATGCCTGGCGGCCCTGGGAGGATAAGGACCGCGGTCTCAGCGCCCAGATGATATCCTATCTCTGCAACTTCTGCCGCAGCGGCGATCCCAACGGCCCGGAGCTTCCCGTCTGGGCCCCCTGCCCCGAAGCCGGCAAAGCCGTCCTTCGCCTGGGCGAGGGTGCGATCCGCATGGAGGCCGTGCCCGCCGGCCGGCTCATCCGCACCATGCTCACCAACAAAGCCGTGGGCGAATAACGCCGCCCCTTTGCCCGCAGCACACAACCAGAAGCATCATTGAAACCGCACACCGGATTTCCCATGTTTTTTCAATCTTGTTATTCCCAGGCCGCTGCCGGTGTGATATAATGTGCGCGCAGGGAGAAAAAACGTCCTCCCCGCGCACACGCGGCAGCCCCGACCGCCATACCCGGCAGGTCCGCCGGCCCGCAAACGGAAAGAAAACCGCGACCGCCGGGAAGCCCCATGGTCTGCCCGGCCATCCCCAGCCTGCCACCTGCGACAGAGAGCCCCCCTAAAAAACATCAAAAGGAGAAAAGAACATGAAAAAAGCATTGGCATTTCTGCTGTGTCTTCTGCTTCTGGCCGCCCCGGCTTTCGCCAGCGCAGACCCCTCCGGAGAGGGCGGCGCAGCCACCGGCATGCCCAACATGTCCGGCGGCTCCGGCTCCGCGGCCTACACCGTCACCGATGACGGCCTGGAAACGGATGAGAGCCTGGTAACGGTGGAAATGGCGGACAACGCCGTCATCTCTGCCGAGGAGATCTCCGGTCTCCGCGTCCGTTCCGAAAACAACGAAGCGGGCTTTGTGAGCTTTGCCGGCACCGGCGCGCTGACGCTGGGCGGCGAGGAAGAGAACTTTGCCGTGGACTATGTTCTGGGCTCCCCCGCGGAAACGGCTTCCGGCGAGGCCTCCGGGGATGCGGCCATGTACAACACGGTCATCGACCTGCGGGAAGCGGACGGCTATGTCTGGGGCTCGGACAGCTCCGGCGGCGTGGCCATCGCCGTGCGGGGCACGGGCACCGTGACCATGGAAAACGTCTACGCCCTCAACACCGGCATCTCCCGCTACACCGTGAGCCTTTCCAGAGGCACCAGCATCATCAAGGACTGCTATTTTGAATCCCTGGGCTGCATGGCGGAATACAGCGACATGCCCTGGTTCACCGCCCAGCTGGGCAACGCCCGGAACCTGGTGGCCTGCGGCACGCTGAGCGCCTACATCTACAACACCGTCACCGCCAGCGAAGGCTACGGCTCCTGGAGCACCGACACCGGCGGCAATCCCTTTGTGTTCTATCTTTACAACGCCGACAGCTACAACTACTACGGCGGCTACGGCACCTACGCCGACACAGGCCTGGAAGTGAATGTATACGGCTCCCGGCTGGACAGCGCCGAGTACGGCGTGTTCGTCACCAACACCGGCATCCTCAACATCGGCTCCTCTGCCGACGCCCTGACCGCCACCGACGAGATCTTCCTTGAAAACCTTCAGGGCGAAGAGCTGGCGGAAGACACCCCCTCGGAGATCGTGGGTGCCCGCAACGCGGTGGTGTACCATGTGGTGGACACCATGCGCCAGGCCAACCCGGAAACCGGCATTAAAGACTCGGCCAGCTCCACCGCCTGGAGCACCGTTCCCGTGATGAACGTGACCAACTCTACCATCTCCACCATCGGCGCCTGCGGCACGGCGGTGCAGAAGTACCCGGTGCTGCAGCAGGCCTGGATGGATCACCTGGCCGGCTCCGCCATCCTCTTCCGCGGCTCCTGCGGCATCGCCAACCTGACAAACGTCAAGCTGGAATCCGCCACCGGCGTTCTCATCCACTCCGGCCTTGACCTGGACGAAAGCTCCGTGCAGATCCTGGACGACGTGGCCACCGAGGACATCCCCGGCTGCCAGGTAAACTCCGTGGATAACGTCTGGGAAGGCGATATCGTCAACGAGGACTATCAGCGTCCCATGTATCTGGACTTTGTGAACACCAGCCTCACCGGTGCCATCTATACCTATGACGTGGATCACTGGAACGCCGCTTTTGCCGACTATGCGGATCTGAGCTATGTGACCGATCCCGAAACCGGCCTGTACGTCAACGCCGCCGATCCCACGGACACCGCCTCCAATTTCAAGGCCGTGGACCCCAGCCGCATCTATGGCTGGATCTGCGCTCTGGACAGCTACGACGCGGTGCGCGGCACCTATCTGACGCTGGATGAAAGCTCCGCCTGGACGGTCACTGCCGAGTCCAATCTCATGGGCCTGACCGTGGCGCCCGGCGCGGCGGTCAACGGTCTTGTCACCGTCAACGGCGAAGCCGTGGATGTCACCGCCGGCGGCAGCTGGAGCGGCGACATCGTGGTCACCCCGCTGGCGGATACCGCCGACAGCGAGGAATATCCTCCCATCCCCGAAGGCCTTGCCCCCGGCGAGGAACCCCCCGGAGGCTTCGGCGGCATCGACTGATCGATCCCCCGCAAGGCGCGGACGCCCAATCCTCCGCGCCTCCAACCAAATAAAAAACTGGAGAGAAGCCACCTGCTTCTCTCCATTTTCTTTTAGAAAAATGACAGCGGCGCACCGGAATGTCCATTGTTTCACGAACTTTTAATGTTGTTGTGCTACTTTTAATTTGAAATATTATAAGTGTCAGGAGGGTTCTGCCATGAAACGCACCATCGCCGTCCTTGCCGTCCTTCTGCTGGCCATGTCCCTGTTTATGGGCGCCGGCACACGGGATGTCACCTGGGAGGACTACCAGCAGTGGCTGGTGGACAACCTTGCCGCCATTTCCCCCTTCCCCGAGCCGGTCTCCGCCATTGTGTGGGAGACGGCCAGCTGGGAAGAGATCGAAGCCGGTTATAATTCCGGCCCCTGGGGCAAGTTTTTTGACGAAGACTGCTACAACGCCTCCACCTGGGAGGAATTTGTGGCCGCCGGCGGCGTTGGCACCTTCAACGCCGATTTTGTGGATCTTCCTATGGGCCCCGAAGACACCGACTCCTCTTCCGCAGAAGCCTCGGCGGAAGCAGCGGCTTCTGTCACCGTGAACGCGGACGGAACCGTGGATGGTGTGGAGGGCGAGCACATCAGTCTTATTGTGGACGGCGTGGAAAAAGCCCTTCTCCCCGGTGAATACAGCGGCGACGTTGTGGTCACGGAAGAATTCTCCGTCACCGGCTCCTCCGGCAGCGGCGAGCCTCCCGCCGGCGGCGGCAGTCCCGGCGGCGCTTCCGGCGACACCTCTGCCAATACCGGCGAGGTGACCGTGGGCAGCCTTACCCGCACCGTTCTGGGCACCGAGCTCATCAGCACCCAGGGTGCCGACGATTACCGCACGGCCCTCTATGTGGACGCCGACGGTGTCCGGGAGGAATACTCCGTCACCGAGGCCGTTCTCGGCGGCAGCTATGACGATGCCTCCGCTGAGGGCATTTCCGTCACCGGCGAGAGCGACACCTTCGGCGCGCTGGTGGTGGAGAGCGTTCCCTATGAGCTGGCCGACGCCGTCATCCGGCTGAACAGCGCCAGCGTGGGCGGCGAGACCAACGACTTCACCGGCCTGGGCGCCGCCGTCTCCGCCTATGGCGATGGCACCCTGCTGGAGATCACGGACAGCGACATTGAGACCACCGGCGTGGTCAAGCCCGCCCTTTACATCAGCGGCGGCGCGGATGTCATTATCCGCAATTCCCGTCTCGCGGCCATGGGCGGCGAGGTTTACGACACCTATCTCTCCAACGCCAACCAGCAGAGCATGATCGGCGCCCCCTGGCATCTGGGCATCAACAACGCCCTGGGCAACTCCCGCTGCGTGAACCTCATGGGCGCGGGCACCACCGAGACCGTCATCGACTCGGAGATCTATGCCGCCGGCTGGGGCGGCCTGTCCGTGGACGACGGCAGCTATATGCGCATGGACGTGATCAACAGCAGCGTCGATGTGGACGAGGGCTACGGCGCCTTCGCCATCGCCCAGGTCACAGAAAACTACTACGGCGTGGACATGAACGCCGGGGTCCTGGACTTCATCATGATGGGCGGCCATGTGAACATCGGCGCCTACACCGGCGGCCAGGAGATCACCGTCCGCCGCATGGAGGTCAAAAACGAGGGCGAGGGCATCGACACCTACTACGCCCAGGAGACCGACGAAGTCATCGCCGTGGTCGCCAGCGAGGCCGTGCCGGAGGGAGAAACCGTATCCTCCCGCATTTCTTCCGAGCGCTTCGGCTTTGAGCTGCACTCCATGATGCTCAACGACACCGTCAATACCATCACCCTGAGAGAAAACACCAGCCTCACCACCGGCGAGACCAGCTTCATCGTCAAATCCGGCTTTGCCGAGATCACCGTGGATGACGCCACCGTGACCACCGGCGCCAGCCCTTACACCGGCGAGACGGTCTTCCTGCAGCTCATGGACAACGACGACGGCTTCTGCGGCCTGACCAACTTCCAGTACAGCGCCTTCGGCGAATACTTCTGGGAGCCCGACGGCTGGAGCTTTGAGTTTGCCGACACCATCGACACCGACGACTACGACCTGCAGGGCAGCGCCGCCTACGACGTCAGGGATTACGGCACCGAGGGCAGCAAGGCGCTGGAGCAGTGGTGGACGAAAGTGAATCTGACGGACACCGACGTGGTGGGCGACCTCTGGAACTCCACCGGCTACTGGACCCAGGGCGGCAGCGACCTGTATGTGACCATCGGTGAAAACGCCTCGGTCACCGGCGTGATCTCCTCCGGCGCTTATCAGCACTACGCCAAAACCTACGAAGTGGGCCTGTACGGCTTCTACAGCGCCACCGGCGAGGACAGCGTCCCCCTGGAGGATAACCGCTGGTACAACTCCGAAAACTCCGGCCATTGGGAAAACGCCAAGTACATCAGCGTGGTGGACAACACGCCCTACTTCTACGGCGCCAACGGCACCGAGGTCACCGTCACGGACGGCGGCGTCTGGAATCTCACCGGCATCAGCTTCCTCACCGCCCTGACCCTGGACGGCGGCAGCATCAGCAACCTGGGCGCCATCTATGAAGTGCAGCTGGACGTGACCGACCGGGACAACCAGGTGGACGAGGTCACCGTATCCGCCATCCAGCCCCTGGACTGGGACGGCGGCGACATCCAGCTTTCCGCCGAAAACGACCGCACGATCTATGTCCTGCTCCCCGCCGGACAGAACATTGAGGACGTTCTGGTCATCGGCGAAAGTCTTGGCTACGGTGCCAAGGATTTTGAAGGCCAGTATTTCGGCTCCTTCTATGACCCGGAGAAGGGTCTTCTGGCCGAACCCATGGACATTTACTGACCCACCATAACACACAAAGGAGAACCGCTATGAGCAAAGAGATCTCCCGCAGAAAATTCCTCAAAGGCGCAGCCGCCGGGACCATCGGCGCCGCCGCGGCCATGAGCCTGGGCGGCCTGGCCATGGCCGAAAGCGCCCCGGATGCTGTCACCGGCGCCAGCACGGCTCTGGCCACCGAAAGCGAAGAAACCGTGGTCCGGGTGCTGGACGGCGAAGGCATCACCCAGATCACCAACACCCTCTATTCCACCGCCACCTGGCGCCACAAGCCCGAGCCCGTGGCAGAGAGCAGCATCGCCGCCACCCACGAGGCAGACGTCCTGGTCATCGGCAACGGCTATTCCGGCGCCGCCTGCGCCCTGTGGCTGGCCGAGCAGGGCTATAAGGTCATCGTTCTGGAAAACCAGGCGGCCGCCAGCTTCAGTCTCTTCGGCGGCGACCAGGCCGTCATCAACTCCCCCTACATCATGGAAAACTACGGCGCGAAGGAAGTGGACGTGCTGGAGTTTTACAACAACTGGATGCTCAACTGCAACAACTATGCCAACCAGGCCCTGTGCATGAAATTCGCCAAATATTCCGGCGAATCCTTTGACTGGCACCTGAGCCATACCCCCGCCGACACCGTTGCCAAAATGTTCAGTGCCCCCTCCTACTGGGACATGGAAAAAAAGAGCATGCGGGAAGGCATGCTGGATCAGATCGGCCCCCTGCGCTTTTACGCCCCCACCCTGCGTCCCAACCAGGCCACGGTGGCCAAATACAACCGTGACTTCATCGAAAACCAGTCCGGCACGGGCAGTTATCACATTTTCTCCTGCCACGCCGACTATCTGGAAACAGACGCCGACGGTGCCGTCACCGGGGCCATCGCAAGCAAAACCGACACCGGCGAAACCATCCGCCTGAAGGCCAAATACACCGTCATTGCCACCGGCGGCTTCGGCTCCAACATGGAGATGGTCCACGATCTTCTGCCGGACATGCTCTATTTCATGCAGGATCACGACGCCCTCCACGCCCAGCAGACCGACCGGGACGGCTCCGGCATTGCCATGGCCATTCAGATCGGTGCAAAGCTGGAGCAGGGCCCCATCCCCACCATGGACGGCCGCCTCACCTGGCTCAACGGCGGCCCCGGCCAGGGCGGCTCTCCCGGCCATCCCCAGGGCGTGTGGTTCGACGGCTACGGCAAGCGCTTCCAGAACGAGTTCTGGGGCACCATCGAGCACCGGGGCTTCCCCTCCCTGTTTATGAACCGGGACACCATCTACTGCCTCTACGACAACAATCTGCCCGAATATCTGCGCCATGTGGCCCCGGCCCACGGCTCCACCGACCCCACGGAATCGGCCATCTCCTCCTGGAAAACCAAGCTGGAGGCCGCCTACGCCGCCAAGGGCGAGGTGTATAACGCCGGCAGCGGCATCTATCTCTACGCCGGCGACACCGTGGAGGAATGCTGCCGCTACGCCGGCATGTCCGAACGGGTAAAGCAGAACATTCTCGACTCTCTCGCCCGCTACAACGAAGGCGCCCACCAGGGCCGGGACGAGGAATTCGGCCGGGCGGAGGAAGTTCTCTTCCCCTGCGAACAGGGCCCCTTCTATCTCCAGGTGGTGCAGGAAAACGCCCTCATTGCCAACTACATGGTCACCATGGGCGGCCTGTATGTGGACGCAGAGCAGCGGGTGCTGGGCGAGGAATTCCGGCCCATCCGGGGCCTGTTTGCCACCGGCAACACCACCGGCGGCCGCTTCGGCCGGGACTACTTCACCCCCACCAACGGCGTTTCCATCGGCATCGCCGTGTGCCTGGGCCGGGAGTGCGGCAAATCCGTGCAGCGGCAGCTGGAGGGCGAGATCTGGTACATGGAAGACTCCGACGCCCCCGCCTACATCGACACAGCCAGCTTCACCTCCTCCGCCTCGGGTGAGGCTTCCATGGAACCGCCGTCCAACTGACAGGTATACGAAAAAGGATGCAGACCACGTCTGCATCCTTTTTCCGCTTTTTCAAGCTATATTGCTGCTCGGCCGAAGTGAATCCGGCCGGTATAATCCTCGGGACTCAAGGCCCTGCGGATTTGCGCCCGGCCCCGCCCGCAGACGAGCGCAATGCCGTTCTTCTGTCACCAAGACCGCCTCCCATGCCAAACCGCCGTGCATCTGCCATGCACGGCGGTTTGTCAGTCTCAGCGACCGGATCCCGCAGGGTCTTCCCCTTTTTCTTTTGCATAAAGTCCCGGCAGGATTTCCGCCAGGTTCCTGTATTCAATGCAGCAGTGCTCCGCCATGCCCCGGGCGGTCCGATCGGTCAATATCCTTTTGCGGAGCATGGGATTCTTCAGCGTCTGTCCCAGCCAGAAGCGGCTGATAAGACAAAGCCCCTCATCGGTTTTTTTGAAAATGTGCGCCATCTCCGTGTGCCGGATCAGCCCCCTGAAAGCCCCCACATGGCCGCAGACGATCAGCGGAATATCCATTTCATTCATAAGCGCCCGGGAAAAGCCGAATTCCTCCGGCGAGACAAAATCGATGCACAGCGGCATCGTCATATCCCCGATCCGCTCCGTGGGATACTGGGTGTTGTTTCGAAACGCCGGCGGCTCCGGCGCCCGGAAATAATCCCGGTCCCGGCGGGCATAGGATATCCCCAGATGCGCCCTGGGAAACCAGGCCCGGTATCGTTCGTCCGCCTGCGGATGCCACCAGAACCACCAGGCGATCATCGCCGGGGTGACGCCGGGCATGGGACAGGTCATGGACACCAGATAGCTTCCATCCTCCATGCGCCGGTATCCCACATCCTTTTGCAGCCCGGCATCGGACAGGATGTTGTTTTTGTCCGCAAAGCAGGTCCCGCTGATGCTTCCGCCGTCCAGCGCGGCCGCGATCTCCGGCGGCATGACCGGCAGCGGTTTCTTCTGTAATTCCTTCAGTTCCACAAAATACATCTCCGTTCCAAAGACACCGGCCGTCTTTCTCCTCCGTCAGCAAACAGAACAACAGCCGCAGGAAAATCTGCAGCTGTTGTTCTGGTATAAGCGGAGATTATGCGGCCGGTTCCTCCGGCATCTCGCCGGTGGGCTCGCCGCTGCCGGTAAGGGCATCATCGGCAAAGTCCGCATTGTAGCTGCCGACGCCGCCGGCGGCCACATATTCATCCCAGGTGGAGGCATTGAAACCGTCTTCCGCAAAAAGCTTGTCCCAGGGGCCCACAGTCACATCAACGTCCGCCCAGCTCTGCGCCTGGAACAGGAGCCCGCGATAGGCTTCGGGATCGGGAGAGTCTGCGCCGAAGGTATCTGCCAGCCAGTTGAGGTAGCTTTCCCAGGTCACCTCCGGCGCGGCAGCCGCTGCCGCAGGAGCCGCCTCCACGGGCGCAGCTTCCACCTCGGCGGGCGCCTCATCCTTGGCGCCGCAGGCGCACAGCGCCAGGAGCATCAGCACAGCCAGAAGGATACTAAGAGTTCTTTTCATCGTTCATTCTCCTTTATTGTTATTGTTGGTCGCTTTTTCTCATTCCACCACGATGACCACATCGTGATACGTGACGCCGGGCTCCAGGGTCTGCACCACGCTGCCGCTTTCGATGTCATAGTAGGACAGATCCGAGCCGGTGCCGCAGTTTTCGTAGATCGTGTAATCCCCTTCCACCACAAGGCCGCCGGCGTCCGCCAGGGTCAGCGTGGACAGGGAGCTGGTGGCCGTGCAGGTCCAGACGGAGTTCTCGTCCACCGTCAGGTTCACGCCCAGCTTCACTTCGCCGCCATCGTAGCTTTCATCCTTGATGAGAGCGGCACGGATGGCGTCGGCCCGGCTCTCGGTGAGCGGGGCGGTATCCAGACCGGCCTGCTCCAGCATAGCGGCCATGCGCTCCGTGGCCCAGAGTTCGTTCCACATCTGCATGGTGTAGCTCTGGATGGCGCCGGTGAGCTCCGCATTTTCCAGCGTCACGGTCATCTGACGCTGATAGTCCTGATCCAGGATATCGCCGGTATAGACGCCGTTTTTGAAGTGGATGTTGTTGCCCACACGCTCCTCGGAGCCCGCTTCACGCAGGCAGGCGCTGCCGCCCAGGGGGTCATAGGTCACCACGGACTGGACCAGCACACCGTTGGAGGGATAGATCTCCGTGTTATCAAAGGTGAGTTCGGAATCCATGGAACGGATCAGGGCCGCGCTGCCCCACATATTCTGCATGGCAAACCAGCTCTCGCCCTGGTTGAAGTCGCCTTCGTCGGCAGACTCGGTCCAGCGGAAGCTCACATCCAGATCGATGGGCTCGCCGGTGACGCCGACCTCCCGCAGACCGTGATCACGGTCGGTGGTGATGACGGCGTTTTCCACATTCAGCACCGAGGTGCCGATGACGCCGTTGGTGTGGACCACGATGGCATTGATGTTGGCCGCAAAGAGGCTGCGGCCGCCCTCGGTGATGGGCGCGTCCAGCGTCACGCCGTATTCGGCCATATTGGCGCGGATCGCGTCATGGGCCAGCGCCGCGTCCAGATCGGCCACATTCACTTCCACCCCGCCGCAAAGGAAGATGGCGTAGTCCGTGGCCTGAATCTCGGAGCCGTAGAAGTCCATGAAGTTGCCGTTGAGAACATAGGCGCCGTAGCCGCCGCAATAGGCTTCCAGATAGGAGTTCACCGCATAGGTGTGGGTACCGGCGTTGCGGCTTTCCTGGCTCAGGCAGCCCCAGTCCCGGGTAACAATGCTGTCGTTATAGAAATAGGTCTCGCCGCCGAACAGCAGCGCCGCCCGGCTGGAGGCGGTGAGCAGCGTGAACAGAGGATGCCAGCTGGGACCGCCCTTGGTGAGGAAGAAGCAGCCGTC
Organism: uncultured Oscillospiraceae bacterium; assembly: GCA_964605075.1. Taxonomy (GTDB): domain Bacteria; phylum Bacillota; class Clostridia; order Oscillospirales; family Oscillospiraceae; genus CAJOIG01. The sequence continues at coordinate 3,872 of CAZSAX010000004.1, read as the reverse complement.
GGTGACGATGGTGGAGGCGTTGTTCATGTTGTAGATGGCCGGAGCCCGCATGCCGGCGGTCTCAATGTAGAGATTGTCCAGCAGGAAGTTGCCCTCGCCCATGAGAATGCCCACGCCGTCGTTGCCTTCCACGGTGTCGTCCACATCCACTTCATTGGACAGGATGATAACGGAGTTGAACGCCACCTTGTCCTCGCCGATGGTCACGCGGTAGAAATCGTTCCAGCCGCCCACGGTGAGGATATGGCCGTCCTCGCCGTTGAGGGCGATGCCGTTGTCGGTGTCGCTGTCTTCCGTGGCGGCGGCATAGTCCGCGCCGATGATCTTCACGCCGCTGATGGCGTCCGCCTTCACATGGCCGCTGCCGGCCACTTCCAGCGTGCCGGCAAAGCTGGACCAGTCTTCACCGTCGTTCACAGTGGCGGCCGCGCCGCCTTCCACCCGGATGGCCGCCTGGCCCACGGTCTGGTCAAAGCTGGGATAGGAGCTGTCCGCCGCCCGGGCGGCGGCAATGCCCTCCCCGGAGGCTTCGCCGGAAGCCGCCAGCGCCCCGGCACTCAGCGCCAGGCACAGGCACAGCGCCAGAAGGACCGAAAGAATTCTTTTCAAGTGAATCTCCCCCTTTGTTGTTTCTATAACAAATAAACCATGTTCAACCGGAAAGGTCAAGTATCGTAAATTCCAAAAGCGCCGGGCCGCTTTTGTAAAAGATAGCCATCGGCCCCCGGGCCGGACAAAGCCGGCGGCGCTTGCGCTTCTTCCCGCCGGCACACAGACCCTATGCTTCCAGATGATAGCCGCTGCCCCGGTCGGACACGATGGCCGTGCAGCTTCCCAGATACCGCAGTTTTTTGCGCAGGAAGGAGACATACTGCTCCAGGACATTGGATTCGCATTTGGCGTCATAGCCCCAGACTTTCAGAAACAGGAGTTCCTTTTTGATGCCCCCGGTGCCGGCGCTCACCAGCATCCGCAGCATCTCCAGCTCCCGGCCGGACAGCTGCACGCTCCGCTCGCCGCAGGTGAGCTTTCCCGAAAAGGTCTCCAGCTCCCAGTCCCCAAAGCGGAGCTTCCCGTCCCCCACCTGATCCGGCCGGCGCATCAGCGCCCCCAGGCAGGCCAGAAGCTCGTCGTTGGAAAAGGGTTTTGTGAGATAATAATCCGCCCCGGCGTGAAGGCCCCGGACCCGGTCCGCCAGCTCCGAACGGGCCGTGAGCATCAAAATGGGCAGTCCGCAGCCCCTCTCCCGCAGCTTTTCCGCCACGGCAAAGCCATCCAGTCCCGGCAGCATCACATCCAGGATCAGGGCGTCAAAGCCGCCCTCCCCGGCCCGGCACAGCGCCCGTTCCCCGTCCCCGGCGATCTCCGTTTCCCAGCCCCGGCTTCCCAGCAGATCCTGCAAAGCCTGGGCCATGCGTTCTTCGTCTTCTGCGATCAGTATTTTCATCGGCTCACCTCGCAGGGCAGCTCCACCAGGAAGGTGTTGCCCTCCCTGCCGCTTATGGCCCGGATGCTGCCCCCCAGAGCGCTCACCGTCTCCCAGGCGATGGAAAGGCCCAGACCGAAGCCCTTGCCCTGTCCCACCCGGTAAAAGGGAATGAACACATTCTGGCACTGCTCGGCAGTGAGAGGCTCGCCTTCACTGCTGACGGCAAAGCGCATCGTGCCGCCGCTGCGGGACAGCCGGGCGGAAACCGCACCGCCCGGGCGGCAGTATTTGATGGCGTTGTCCATAAGGATGTCCACCAACCGGGACAGCTGATCCCAGTCCCCCTGCACATGGATCTCCGGCTCGATTTCCTCCTGGAAGTTCAGCCCCTTTTCAAAGGCCAGCACCTCAAAGCGGGTCAGCTCGCCTTCCAGCAGATCGGAGAAATCCACCTGCCGGCTCTCCGGCCGCTGTTCGGCGCTGGCCAGGGTAACAAAGGTGAGTCCCTGGACAAGATCGTTCATGCGGCGGCATTCTTCTTTGATATTCCGGCACCACAGGGCCGCTTTCTCTTCCTCCGGCATACTTCCCAGCAGCTCCGCATTGGAAGAGATGATGGCCAGAGGCGTTTTCAGTTCGTGGGAAGCGCCGGCAATAAAGCGGTGCTGCTCGTCCACCATATCCTTCACCGGCCGCACCAGCCACCCGGAAAGCGCATGGCAAAAAAGGGCCACCAGCGCCAGCACCGGCACCAGGATCAGACACACGCACCAGACATAGCGGTTCATCTGCCGGTGCATATCCGAGGTATCCACAAAGCTGACAAGCCGCCCATCGTAGGAATAGGAGCTGATGCTGAAGCGAAGGTCATACTCCGCCAGAATGTCCGTTTCCGTGCCGCAGGCCAGCGCCTTCTGCACCAGATGGGCCATATCCGCTTCCTCCGCCAGAAAGTTATAGCCGCTGAACAGGCTCACGCCTCCGGTGGCGGAAAGCAGGCAGGTGAAATGGGGCGTTGCCACCGTCTCATAGAATTCCGGCCCGCCGGTCATATTCCCGGGAGGCTCGTTGCGGGCGTTCATAAGCTCGGAAATGTTCCGGGCGTTGAGCATGCCGTGCATATTCACGCAAATGAGGGCCGCGGCAGCAATGCTCACCGCCGCCAGCACCGCAAACAGAAGGATAAACACTTTCTTCCGATGCTGTTTCAGGATCATGCGTCTCCCTCCCTCATTTTTTCAATACGGTAACCGAAGCCCCGCAGGGCCGCAATGCCCACCCCCGCCCGGAGATAGGCCAGCTTTTTGCGCAGAAAGCTGATATAAACATCCAGCACATTTCCCTCCGGGGCCCCGTCCGGCTCCCAGATCCGCTGCATGAAAGTTTCCCGCCGCACCCCGCCGCTTCCGGCCCGGATGAGCATTTCGATGATCTGCTGCTCCCGGGCGCTGAGCCGGGCACAGCGTTCGCCGCAAAAGAGACTTCCGCTGGAAAGCTCCAGCGAAACATCCTCAAACACCAGCCGCGGCTCTTCGCCCCAGCTTCGCTGCAGCAGCGCCCGCATGCAGGCCAGCAGCTCGTCGTTGGAAAAGGGCTTGGTGAGATAGTAATCCGCCCCGGACTGCAGCCCCCGGACCCGATCCGCCAGCTCCGAGCGGGCCGTCAGCATCAGGATCGGCACCGTCACCCCCCGGCTCCGCAGGGTCTGGGCCATGGTAAAGCCGTCCATGCCGGGCAGCATCACATCCAGCAGAATGATATCGTAAATTCCGCTCTGGGCATGATCGAAAGCCTCCGCACCGTCGTGGCACATATCCACAAGGTAGTGGTTGTGCACCAAAAGATCCCGCAGTGTTTTGGCCATACGCCGGTTGTCCTCCGCCAGCAGAACCCGCATCCGGCTTCCCCCCTTTTTTCTCCATTATAGCACGCCTGCACAAGGGCGTATATACATCCCGTACAAGCATAGCACGGACGCATTAAAAATGCCTTGATTTTCCAAGCAGATCTGTTTTTTACACCATATTTTAATTATCCTCTGCTACGCTGAAGTCAGGAGCATCCAAATTCGCTGCTGCGGCAGCATATTTGAAAGGAGATTCACCATGAAGAAAACTCTGCGCATCCTGCTGAGCCTGGTCTGTGTTCTGACACTGGTCATGTCCATGGGCCTGAGCGCCTTTGCCTATGAGGCGGAGGACTACGATCTGGACGCTGTTTACGAGATGGCCCGCAAGGCTCTCGACCAGCAGGAGATCCAGAACATCATGAGCTGGCACGTCATGTACCACTGCTACGGCCTGCACGAAGAAGAGATGGTGGAGATCTGGGTCAACGAGCCCGAAAACCGCGCCACCGCTTCCTTCGGCCAGAACCAGGGCTTCTATGTGGGCTATGACTCCATCTGGGAAGCCTATGTGGACGGCCATGACACCTCCTGGCT
>CAZSAX010000003.1:38437-38940 GCA_964605075.1 uncultured Oscillospiraceae bacterium | reverse complement strand
CGATGCGAAGATCGGAGATGCGGCCGTTGGTGCAGGAGCCGATGACCACCTGGTCAATGGCGATGCCCTTGGCCTGATCGATGGTTTGCGCATTGCTGGGCAGATGCGGCAGGGAAACGGTGGGGCGCAGGGCGGAAAGATCAATGACCACTTCCTGCTCATATTCAGCATCCGCATCGGCTTCATATACGCTGTACGGGCGGCTGACGCGGCCGGTGACATATTCGATGGTTTTCTCGTCTACGGGGAAGATGCCGTTTTTGGCACCGGCCTCAATGGCCATGTTGGCGATGGTGAAGCGGTCATCCATGGAAAGAGCAGATACGCCTTCGCCGGTGAATTCCAGCGATTTATAAAGAGCGCCGTCCACACCGATCCGGCCGATGAGGTGAAGGATCACATCCTTGCCGCTGACATATTGCGGCAGCGTGCCCGTGAGAGTGACTTTGATGGCGCCGGGGACACGGAACCAGTTTTCGCCCATGGCCATGCCGGCGGCCATG
>CAZSAX010000003.1:0-38427 GCA_964605075.1 uncultured Oscillospiraceae bacterium | reverse complement strand
CAACGCCTGTGGAGAAGGCGCCCAGCGCGCCGTAGGTGCAGGTGTGGCTGTCCGCGCCGATTACGCAGTCGCCGGGGGCGACCAGGCCCTTTTCCGGAAGCAGGGCATGCTCGATGCCGGCCTGGCCCACATCGTACAGGTGGGTGATGCCGAAGCGGTGGGCAAACTCCCGGGCCTGCTTGCAGAGCTGGGCGGATTTGATGTCCTTGCAGGGGGTGTAGTGGTCAAGAACAATGGCGATCCTGTCTTTGTCGAAGATTTTGGTAAAGCCGGATTTGTCAAAAACGGTGACAGCCACGGGGGTGGTGACGTCGTTGCCGAGAACGAGGTCCAGCTTCGCTTCAATGAGGTCGCCTGCCTTGACGGCAGGGAGTCCTGCGTGTGCCGCAAGGATCTTCTGGGTCATAGTCATGCCCATGCTTCAGTTCTCCTTTCTTGCCATGGCCGCGCAGAGCTTGTTGACGGCTTTGATGTAGGCGACGATACTGGCTTCGATGATGTCCGTGGAAAGGCCCTTGCCGGTGTAGGTGCGGCTGCCGGCGGTGATCTTTATGGTGACATCGCCCAGGGTGTCCTTGCCTTCGGAAATGGAATGGATGTTATAAATATCAAACGTATGTTCGGCAGGCTGCACGATCTTGTCGATGGCCTTGAAGGCGGCATCGATGGGGCCATCACCCAGGCAAACGTCTTCGAACTTTTCGCCGTCTTTTTCCAGGCTGACGGTGCAGGTGGCAGTGGTGAAGTTGCTGGTGTGAACCGCAAACCAGTCCAGCTTGTAGCCGCCTTCGTCCTCCACTTCCTGAATGACGGTGCGGTGTTCCACCAGCGCCTCCAGGTCGGCGTCCGTGACGGTTTTCTTCTTGTCGCAGAGGATCTTGAATTCCTCAAAGCAGGCCAGCAGCTCTTCCCGGGACAGATGGTAGCCCAATTCTTGCAGCCGCTGTTCCACAGCGTGCTTTCCGGAGTGCTTGCCAAGGACGATGTTGTTTGTCTGGATGCCCAGGGATTCGGGGGTGAGAATCTCGTAGGTCTGCTTGTTGGCCAGAACGCCATGCTGGTGGATGCCGGCTTCGTGAGCGAATGCGTTGCGGCCCACAATGGGCTTGTTCAGCGGCGCGGACTGTCCGATGATGTTATACACCGTGCGGCTGGCGCGGGAGATCTGGGTGGTGTCGATGTTTGTAGTGAAGGGGTAGATGCCGGGGCGGGTGTGCATGGCCATGACCACCTCTTCCAACGCGGTATTGCCGGCACGCTCGCCCAGGCCGTTGACGGTGCATTCGATCTGTCTTGCGCCGCCCAGAACACCCGCCAGGGAGTTGGCGGTGGCCAGACCCAGGTCGTTGTGGCAGTGGACGGAGAAAATGGCCTTGTCGCTGTCGGGCACCTTTTCTCGCAGGTACTGGATGAGCGCGGACATCTCCGCCGGGGTGGTGTAACCCACGGTGTCGGGGATGTTCACGGTGGTGGCGCCGGCCCGGATGGCGGCATCCACGACTTTCACAAGGAAGTCCCAGTCGCTGCGGGTGGCGTCTTCGGCGGAGAACTCAATGTTGGAGCAATACTTCCTTGCGTGAGTCGTCATGGCGGCGGTGGCCTCCAGGACTTCGGCTTCGGTCATTTTGAGCTTGTATTCCATGTGCAGGGGGGAGGTGGCGATAAAAAGGTGAATGCGGGGATCGGCGGCTTTTTTGACGGCTTCCCAGGCGGTGTCAATGTCCTGAACATTGGCCCGGGACAAAGAGGCCACGGAGCAGTCCTTGACGGCGGCGGCAATGCTCTGCACGCTTTCAAAATCGCCGGGAGAGGAGATGGCAAAACCGGCTTCAATCACATCGACCCGCATTTTTTCCAGGCATTTGGCGACTTCGATTTTTTCCTTGAGGTTCATGGAACAGCCGGGAGACTGCTCGCCGTCGCGCAGGGTGGTGTCGAAGATTACGATGTTGTCCATGGTGCATACGTCCTTTCTGCCATGAAGTGTATATTTTAATAATAAATTTTTGTTCTAAAACAAAAACCGTACGGTCCGAAAAGTCAGACCGTACGGCGGTACGTTTTCAATAATGGGAAAATCTTATATTGGCTTGGTATTTTCCCCTTACAGAGCATGACTTTTCGCGCTATTATCCGGGCCCCACAGTCGGGCAATGATAATAACGCTCAGTAGAATAATAATGCTCTGAAGGAAAAACATGATTCGTTCCTCTTTAACGCATAAAAACACGAAACATTCTTAAACCATAACATACCACAGTGCTTTTTTGCTGTCAACACCCGTTTGAATTTTTTTCAAGGCTTTTCAGTGCTTTACGGAACTGGAAGCTGAACAGAATGGCGGTGAAACTGACGGCAAAGAAATCAGCCACCGGCTCCGCCATGTAAATGGCGGTGACCTTGTCTGAAAACAGCTGAGGCATGAGGTAAATCAGCGGCAGCAGCAAAACGATCTTTCGCACAACGGCAACGAGGATGGAACACCGGGCATTGCCGATGGAAACAAAGGTCATCTGGCAGGCTACCTGGATGCCGAACAGAAGAAGTACTGCGCAGTAAATGCGCAGGGCACCGGCGGAAAAGCTCAGCAGCTCCGGATCCGGGGTGAACATACCGGCAAAGAGCTGGGGAAACAGCTGGATGAGGGCCCACAAAGCAGTTGAATAGATAAGGCTCACCCGGAGCAGCAGGAAAAACGTCTTTTTAACTCTGTCTCTGTTCGCGGCGCCGAAGTTATAGCCGATGATCGGCTGGGAGCCCGCGGCCAGTCCCTGCAGAGGCATCATGGCAAACTGCATGACGCTGGTGAGAATGGTCATGGCGCCAACGGCCAGGTCGCCGCCATAGCGAAGCAGAGAAGAATTGAAGCAGACCGCGATGAGGCTCTCGGTGGACTGCATCACAAAAGAGGCCAGGCCCAGCGCGAGGCAGGGAAGCAGTATCCTGGGATCCAGGCGCATATTCTCTTTGCGAATGTGCAGGATCGTCTTTTTGCCGCACAGGAAGCGCAGCACCCACAGGCAGGAGATGCCCTGGGAAAGGATCGTGGCCAGGGCAGCGCCCTGTACGCCCATATGGAGAGCGAAAATGAAAAGGGGGTCCAGGATGATGTTGCTGACGGCACCGATAAGAACGGTGATCATTCCGGTCCGGGCAAAGCCCTGCGCTGTGATGTAAGTGTTCATGCCCAGCGTGAGCTGAACAAAGATCGTGCCGATGGCGTAAATGTTCATATAGGCAACGGCATATTCGATGGTATTGTCGCTTCCGCCGAAGGCCATGAGCAGCGGCCGGTTGAACAGCAGCAGTGCGGCGGTAAGAAGGCAGGAAAGGATGATCTGCAGACAGAAGCAGCCGCCCAGTGTCTTTTCCGCTGCGCAGTTATCGCCCTGGCCCATGAAAATGGAGGCTCGTGGGGCGCCGCCGGAACTGATGAGCGCAGCAAAGGCGGAAACGATCATGATCAATGGCATGCAGATGCCAACCCCGGTCAGGGCCAGGTTGCCGTCGCCGGGCATGTGGCCGATGTAAATGCGGTCCACAATGTTATAGAGCATGTTAATCAGCTGGGCAGCCACCGTGGGCAATGCCAGCTTAAACAGAAGCTTGCCCAGCGGCTCTGTGGCAAGAAATTCGTTGTTTTGTTTCATTCTTCAGAAAAACGGGCGGCATAGGCCAGCGCATCGGCAATGCGGGGCTGGAAATGCTCGGGGCCGACGGTGTCATAGAAGCCGGCTTTTTTCATCACTTCCAGAGGCTGTTCGTTGACATGGGACAGAACGAGCTCAATGTTCTTCCGTCGGCAGCGCTGATAGATCATCTCCAGAGAGTTCATGGCGGTGGCATCCAGGGCCGGCACGGCGCGCATGCGCAGCACCAGACAGCGGGTGAAGTCCTTGAAGGTGATGTCGAGGATCTTGTCCGCGGCGCCAAAGAACATGGGGCCGCTGATCTCATACACGCGAACATGCTTGGGAACGACGGCGAGATCCAGACTTTCGGCATCGTTTTCGGTTTCGGCATATTTCCAGCCGGTAACGGAGCTCTGTTCGCTCATCTGCTTCATAAAGAGCATGGCGGCGAGGATCATGCCGACCTCGATGGCGACAACCAGGTCAAACACGATGGTCAGGACAAAGGTGATGACCATGACCAGAATATCGCTCAGCGGTGCGGACCGGATAACGCGCACAAATTTTTTCCACTCGCTCATGTTGTATGCCACCAGGAAGAGGATGGCCGCGATGGTCGGCATGGGAATGAGTGCAGCATAGGGCATCAGGAACAGAAGTACAAGAAGGAGCACAACCGCATGCACTATGCCGGCAATGGGCGTGCGGCCGCCGTTTTTGGCGTTGGCGGCCGTGCGGGCAATGGCACCGGTGGCGGGGATGCCGCCGAAGAGAACGGAGGCGATGTTGCCGACGCCCTGAGCCACAAGCTCAGCGTTGGAGTTGTGGCGGGAGTTTACCATGCTGTCGGCCACCACGCAGGACAGTAGTGATTCAATGGCGGCCAGGATCGCGATGGTGAAGGCATCCGGGAAAACATCGATGATTTTGGAAAAGCTGATGTCCATGCCCCGGAGGCTCACGGACGGGAGGCCGGTGGGGATGGTATAAAGCTCGCCGATGGTGTACACGCCTTCATCCAGCCCTGGAATAAGTGCCACCATGAGCGCGCCGGCAACCACCGCGATCAGAGAAGCGGGGATACGCTTTTCCAGCTTCGGATAGATGATAAGAATGGCGAGACACACGGCGCCCACCAGCAGAGCCTGCCAGTGGAAGCTGCCGAGGGCGTTCCAGTTGGCTTCCAGTTTTTCCAGCGCTTCCACCGGTTTGACCCCCTCGGCGTAGCTCAGGCCGAGGAAATCCTTGATTTGACCGATGACAATAGTGACGGCGATGCCGGCGGTAAAGCCGGTGGTAATGGTATAGGGGATGAATTTAATGAGAGAGCCCAGCTTGAAAACACCCATGAGGATGAGAAGTATGCCGGCGAGAATGGTGGCGATCACAAGGCCATCCATGCCGTGGGTGGCCACGATGCCGGCCACGATGCTGGCAAAGGCGGCCGTGGGTCCGGCGATCTGCACCCGGCTGCCGCCCAGAAGCGACACAAAGAAACCGGCGGCAATGGCGGTATAGACACCGCAGGCGGGTTCCACGCCGGAGGCCAGAGCCAGGGCGATGGATAGGGGCAGGGCAATGATCGCCACGATCACACCGGCAATCAGGTCCTGCAGGAATTGCTTCTTTGTGTAACCACGCAGGGCGGAGAAAATCTTGGGGCGGAGATAAAAGTTCTTCATGCCTCGGGGACTCCTTTTTTCTGTGAGTAAAGTCAAAAAATCGTAAAACGCCTGAACTAATATAGACAGAATATCAACATTAGTCAATAAAGATAATTCTCTGACATAATTATTATGGCTGCGGCCAGACGCGCACGCCATCAATGTGCAGAAAACGGGCCTGTTCGTAGTTGTAGGAGGCGAGCGGGCGATCCAGAGAATCGATGCTGTGGGCAGCAATAAGTATCTCCGGGGAAACCGAAAGGATCACCGGGCTGTGATAAAAATGGCCGTCGGCACGGCCAAGCTGCACAATGTCGCCGGGCTGAACGTCCAACGCAGTAACGACCCGGGCGAAGGGTCCGACGGAATCATTTTGTGTGAGAAAACGGAACAGATATTCCACGCCGGTCCAGGAGGCGCTGCGGTCAGCAGCGGAGCGGTAATACCATCCGGTGACCGGCGTATAGTTCATGGTTTGGGAGCCGGCCAGCAGGCATTGGGAGGCAAAGTTTGTGCAGTCCCCGCCTATGTCGCTGAAATCAAAGAAGGCCGGATTCCGGGACAGCGCCCAGCGGCGGGCATAGCTGACAGCGGCGCTGCGATTATAGTTGATTTTTCCCATGGGAATACCTCCTTGCATCCCATGCTATGTAGGGAAAGTCTTTGTTGCTGCAAAAAACAGGACCCTGCCGCAGCAGGGTCCTGTTCCTGTTTTTACTTGGAAAGGATGACTTTATCATCCGCCATTTTGCTTCCGCTGGCTTTTTCAAACATTCCAAGAAGCTGCTCAATGGTGAGCTTTTTCTTTTCTTCGCCGAAGATGTCAAGGATGATGCGGCCCTCATGCATCATGATAAGCCGGTTGCCGTGGGCGATGGCATCGTGCATGTTGTGGGTGATCATCAGGGTGGCCAGCTTGTTTTCGTTGACCAGCTTGTCCGTGATCTCCAGCACTTTGGCGGCGGTCTTGGGATCCAGAGCGGCGGTGTGTTCGTCCAGCAGGAGAAGCTTGGGGCGATTCAGTGTCGCCATCAGCAGCGTGACAGCCTGGCGCTGACCGCCGGACAGAAGGCCGACTTTGCTGGAAAGGCGGGCCTCCAGACCAAGCTCCAGGGTGGCCAGCAGTTCTTTGTAGCGCTCGCGGTCGGCTTTTCGGACGCCGCGCACCAGGCGGCGTCTGACACCGCGCCGGGAGGCGATGGAGAGGTTTTCGGCGATCTCCATGTCGGGAGCGGTGCCTTTCATGGGGTCCTGGAACACGCGGCCCAGAAAGTCAGCGCGTTTGAATTCCGGCATATTGGTGACATCCACACCGTCGATCTCGATGCTGCCGTAGTCCGGCTTCCATACGCCGGCAATGGCATTGAGCAGGGTGGACTTGCCGGCTCCGTTGCCGCCGATGACGGTGACAAAATCTCCGTCCGCCAGATGAAGATCAACGCCGCAAAGAGCGGTTTTTGCGTTCACGGTACCGGGATTGAAGGTTTTTTGGAGGTTTGTGATCTTAAGCATGACCGTTGCCTCCTTTGCTGTCCTCGCCGCCATTGACAGGAAGCGGAAGCGGTTTTGTCTTCTTGAAGTATTCGCTGTTCAGATAGGGGACTGCCAGGAAAATGGCAACAATGATGGCCGAAAGCATCTTCAGATAGTCGGTCTTCAGGCCAAGGAGAACCACAAAGTTATAAACGATGTAGTATACGATGCCGCCGCCGATCACACCGATCAGACTGACAACAAAGTTGGGCTTGATCTTTGTGGATACAGAAAGGCCGATGAAGATCGCAGCCAGACCGATGACGATGGCACCGCGGCCGTCATTGATATTGGCAGAGCCCTTATACTGCGCCAGAAGTGCGCCGGCAAAGGCGACGATGGCATTGGCAATGGCAAGGCCGATGACCTTGTTGCGCTTGACATTTACACCTTGGGCACGGCTCATGTCCGGATTATCGCCGGTGGATTTCAGTGTCAGACCCACTTCGGTGTAGAAAAAGAGCCAGAGGACCACGATCGTCACTGCAATAAGACAGCCGGCCACGACAATGGCCATGGGGTTATTGCTCATGTGAAGCATGAGGTTGTTGGAGCGGGGATCAATGGCCAGCAGCGATTTGCCGCCGAGAATGGACAGGTTGACCGAATAAAGGATGAGTTGGGTCAGGATTCCCGCCAGAATGGAGGGAATGCCCAGTGCGGTGTGCAGAAGTCCGGTCAGAATGCCGGTAAGGGCGCCGGCGGCAATCGCAGCGATCACGCTCAGCCAAGCCGGCACACCTGCCGTGATCAGAACGGCGCAAACACAGGCGCCGGTGCAGATGGAACCATCAACCGTGAGATCGGCGATGTCCAGAATTTTATAGGAAATATAGACGCCAATGGCCATCAGGCCCCAGATCAGGCCCTCGGCGACTGCGCCGGGAAGTGCATTCAGAAAAGCCATTATTTACCTCAGTTTGTGGGAACCTCAATACCAAGCTGCGCGCAGAGTTCCTCATTATAGACCACGGTGGGCGTCAGCGTGGTGATGTCAATGTCAGAAACATCCTTGCTGCCGAGCAGAACTTCTGCGGCCATGCGGCCGGTTTCGGCGCCCAGCTCGTAGTAGTCAATGGCAAGGCTGGCGTAGCAGACGGAACCGCCGTAGCTGGTGAACACGGGGACGTTGCTTTCGGTGCAGATGGTGCCGACAACGCTGTCGTTCTGGGCCACGGTGTTGTCCGAGGGGACATAGAGGGCCTTGCAGGCAGAGGCGGCGGCGTTCACAAGCGCCTGAAGCTCCGTGGTTTCAGAGAAGGTATAGGCTTCCACAACAATGCCTTCGGCCTCGAACAGCTCCTTGACAGCGTTGTACTGGATCAGGGAGTTGGACTCATTGGTGCAGTACAGAACGCCGACAACGTCACCGGCGGTGAGGTCAAGGGTGTCGATCATCATCTGCGCCTGCTCATCGAAGGGAACGGCGTCGGAGGTGCCGGAAACATTGGCGGGGATGCTGCCGCCGAAGGTGTCGTCGTAGTCGGTGACAGAGGTGCCGAGAACAGGGATGGAACTGGTGGCGTTGGCCGCGGCCAGCAGGGCCGGCGTGGCGTTGGCCATGATGAGGTCAACGTTCTTGGCGGTGAAGGTGTTGATGACGGTGGTGCAGAGATTGGCTTCGCCGGCGACCTGGGTGTCAAAGTTCACGGTTTTGCCGGCGGCCTTCAGCTCAGCGGTCAGAGCATCTATAAAGCCTTCGGTGGCCTGGTCCAGAGAGTCGTGCTCCATGAGCTGGCAGATGCCGACGGTGTAGTCAGCCTCGCTGCTGCAGCCGGTGAGAACAAGGCAGCCAAGGCAAAGTGCCAGGGCAAGAATGACAGAAAGAGTTTTCTTCATGATGTAATCTCCAATCGAAGGTAGTTCACACGAAGTTTATACAATGCTGTCTGCCTTTGTCAATAAGAATTAAAAAATTTGATGCATATTATTAATAATATAAATCCTTTCGTATGGAAGCGTTATCAAATATTATGATCATGAGCAGAATTGTTTGAATCTTGGAATGGATTGTGTTGTTTGTGCCGCAATTGTGTTGATGGGGCTTCGTTTCTTGACGGCGGTGCAAGTAAAATTTAGAATGATTTATACAAAAGACTCTGCGTGGATGCCTCTGCGGAGATGAATGATTTGGAGGTAAAGAAAATGAAACTGACTGTGCGCCTGTTCACCCTTGCTGTGGTGCTTTGCGTTCTGCTTTCCATGGGAACGACCGCCATGGCAGCCTCCGGCGAGCCCAGCGGCGAACCGGAAGCAGAAAGCCTGGTTCTGGAAGATCCGGCCTGGGAGCTGGCAGCCAACGGCAGCTATTATTCGCTGAAAAATGTTGTTTACTGCACCAACGTGATCAATGCGGATTACCAGTACATGAACATTTACGTTCCGGCGGCTTATATTGACGGCGGCGAGTGCAATGGCTATACCGCCGAAACTGCCCCCATCATTATTGAAAACAACTGCATGGGCTGGAACAGCTCCACGCCGGGCAGTGCCAACAGCGCCTATCTGGCGGAAGGCTTTGTTCACATCAGCTGTGGCGCCCGCAGCCGCAATGCGGATAATGCCACCGGCAAATCTCCGGCTCCTGTGGTGGACCAGAAGGCTGCGGTGCGTATGCTGCGCCTGAATGCGGATGTCATTCCCGGTGATGAAGAGAAGATCATCTCCCTGGGCTCCTCCGGCGGCGGCCAGATGAGCTCCATCCTGGGTGCCACCGGCAATATGGATGATTACTATCCCTACCTTTATGAAATTGGCGCTGCCGGTATCGATCTTGTGGATGGCGAGTATGTTTCCACTATTGATGACGATATCTATGCCAGCATGTGCTATTGTCCCATTGTGGATCTGGACAGCGCGGACCTGGCCTATGCCTGGATGCGGTTTGATGCCGGCGAGACCAGCGCCATGACCATGTTCAGCGGCGAAATCGCTTTCTCTGACTTCCAGCTGGCCCTGCAGGATGATCTTGCGGCGGCTTTCGGCGAATACATCAATAGCCTTGGCATTGAAAATGCCGATGGGGAAGTGCTGCGCTTTGAGGAAGCCAGCGGGGAAATGGACCTCCGTTCCGGTTCCTATTATGACCAGATCCTGGAGAATATCTCCAACGCGCTTAATGCCTGGATCGAAGCCGGCGGCTATGCGGAAGCGTCTTCCGGCGAGATATTTGGGGATTGGGATGCTTACTATGCCTCTTTGAATAATCCCGAGGACTGGCTGGTCCAGAGCGCTGATGGCAGCTGGATGGTCACGGATATGGCCGGCTTCCTCAACGGTACAGGTCTGGCCCGCAACAAGGACATCCCCGGTTTCGATACTTTCTATGCTACCGAAGAAGGCAATGCCTTTGGCACCACCGAAGAGGGCGTGCACTTCAGTGCCAATGTGGCGGCAGTTCTGGAAGAAAACTACGATAAATATGCCAAGATGCAGGGCTTTGGCGATCAGGATGTCGATGTCTACATCGAGCAGGCGGCCGATGAACTGGTTGCTGATCAGACCTATCTTCTGAACGCTACTCACATCATGATGGATATTGCCAAGGGCGAACAGGAGGCGGATATTGCCCGCCACTGGCGCACCCGCAACGGCACGGCCGATGAGCACACCAGCTTCACCGTGGCCTACAATCTGGCGATGGCAGCCAATATGGCCGGGGCGGAGAGTGTGGATTACTCTCTGGTCTGGAACATGGTTCATGGCTCCGATGAAGGCACCAGCACCGGCAGCTTTGCCGAATGGGTGCATGAGATCTGCGGTGCGGAGGTTGTTGAGACCGCATCCGGCGAAGGGGCAGCACCTGCCGCCGCAGAAACGGCTGTCACCGAGTACGGCCTGCCGCTGACCGGCTCCGGCGACACGTCTATGGATGCCTATAAAACTTACATGAAGGCCTATATGGACTGCGTGCCGGAAATGCAGGGCAAGGAAGAGGAACTGTTCGGCCTGATTGATCAAGAGACCTTTGATCTGCCTCCCGTGGTCATGGCTTTTGAGGATTGGTTCCAGGAAAATGCCATGAGCTACGACGAGTTTGTGGCGGCTGGCGGCAGCTATTCCCTTGAGAACTTTGTTATCACCAATCCTGCCAACGGAGACCCCACCTAAGTGTTAAGTCAATGCCGCCGCAGGGAAAGTTGTGACGGCATTATAAAAAGATTTTTGGAGGAATAAAGATGAAAAAGACCATTGCTAAGCTTTTGGCTGTTTTGATGCTGCTCACTCTGTGCGCCGCCTGCGGCAGCAAGGAAGAAGCTCCTGCTCCCGCCGCTGAAGCTCCTGCTGCGGCCCCTGCAGAAGCCCCCGCCGCCGCGCCCGCGGTTGCCGCTGTTGAAGGCGAAGCCACGGCCGAAGCTTCCGGTGAGATCCCCGCTCCTGACTTCTATGCTCCCACCGATGCTTATGCCAAGGACTTTGAGGGCTACCGTCAGTATGTCATCGATGCTTTTGCCACCGATCCCGGCGCTCCCGAAGATCTGAAGGAGGCCTACAATGCTTCCTTTGAAATGATGACCGAAGAGACCATGGCTGACACCAGTGTCACCAACCTGATCGACCTGGGCCTGATCGTTTCTTACGAGGATTTCCTGGCTTACTGATTTTAACCTCCTTTTTGTGTGTATATCTTCTGATCGGAAAAGCGTCTGCCATTCGGCAGACGCTTTTTTTGTTTATTGGGTCGCCCTTGCCCGTGACGGCGATATAATTTGCCCTTGGCACCCCTTTGTGAAATAAAAATACCACGAAAAGGACATAAGCGCAATCGGCATGGATGGGGGAACAAGCTATAAAAGCCTCTCTGAGTGTTTTTTGCACAGTGGGCGGTTTGTATCGCTGATTGGAATTTGCTTTACAATGCTGAGCTTTTATTTTACTATGAAGAAAATGACAGAAGTGTCAATGGCGGATGTGTTTGGCGGCGTTTGCCGCTCCGAACCGCGAAGGAGTTTTGAGATGCGATTTAAAAAACTGTTGACGATTGTTTTGGCTTCAACGCTGTTTTCTACAGCCTTTGCAGGAGCCTCTTCCGGTGCCAGCGAGGAGCCGCTATCCAATCTGGAATTTTTCAAATCGCTGAATTATGAGGATGGGCTGAGCGTGGTTACGGATGTGTTTGAGCGCTTTCCGCTGCAGTATGCGGCCACCCTGGGCCAGGACGGCAACGCCCAGATCCGTCCCATTGAATTCAAGTTTGAAGAGGATGGCGTGCTGTATTTTGATACGGTGGTGTTTTATACCTCTTATGCTGAACTGCTGGCGCATCCCTACATTCAACTGTGTGTCTGCGATCCGGAGACCATGACGTATGTCCGCCTGGGGGGCAAAGTGAATTTCACAGACGACCAGGAGATCATTGAGCGCTGCTTTGAGAATAGCGAAGTGCTTACATCGCAGTTTGGCAGCAACCGTGATGTGGTGGTGGGGTATTACCTTACGGAGGTTTGGGCGGAGTTTTCTTCCTTCACGGAGGAACTGCCCTCCATGAAATACACCCTGCCCAACAAATATGACGCAGCCCAGGAGTGAACCGGAGAACGTGTGGGCGGAGGCCCATATAATTTAAAAGGGAGAAAGGAGCAACGATGAAGAAATTCTATGCTGTTTTGCTGGCTTTGGCCGTGACCATGAGTCTCGGCGGCGCGGCAATGGCGAGCGGCGCCTCCTTGGAGCAGAATGCCAATTCCGCGCCTGTGACGGGAAGCACTCTGTATGTGGAGGATATGGAGCCATCCGAATATGCCTATCTGACCAGCTACACCAAACGGGATGATACGGGCCGCGTTTATGTCGGCAACGATATCACCGAGGCGGGGCAGTCCCTTGTGCTGGACGAGACGGTGCTGGGCGCTTCCTATACAGGTGTTTACGCCCACGGGGAAGATGCCTCTGTCCGGGTCACGGGCACGCTGGCGGTGATGGATGATACCGCTGGTGAATATGGCTCCGACTTTTCCGGCCAGGGCGTCATGATCGTTGGAAACGATGGCGCACGTATTGATATCGAGGATGCGACGCTCTGGTCGAAGGGCTTTGCCCGCGCGGCGATCGTTGTGTCAGCGGATGCGGTGGTCACAGCGCGGAACAGCTCCTTTACGGTCCTAGGTGCCAATGCACTCACGGAGATTTATGACGGCTATGTCTGCAACGGCGACCAGAGTACCATGATCGCTCCGCCGTGGAACCTTGGACTGATGGGCGGCGCACGGCTTGTGAATATGATCGGCCAGAATCCTACCCTGACGATGATCGACTGTGAGGCCGTGGCGGGGGCCTGGGCGCTTCTGTCCACAGATTCGGGCTCCAATATGCGGATCAATGTGGTGGATTCCACTCTGTCCATCCTCCCGGAGAGCGAGGGCGGCATGGATTCCGGCTGGCGCATTTTTGGTTACGAGGAGGATGCCTACGGCGCGGGCTACGGCTCCTATTACATTGGCAACCCCTCTCAGTATTACTACGGAACGGTGTTTAACGGCGTGACCTATGCGGGTATTATCACCGGCGGCGAGACGGCCCACTATACCTCTTCCGCCGGCAGTATCGAGCTGTTTGATGCCAACGGGAATCTGCTGGAAACGGTGGAAGGCAAGGGCCGGCCCACGGTCATCAACGGCGTCTTCGGCATCATGTGCCACAGTACGCTGAACAGTGGTCTTTATATTGAGGATGGGACGACCTTGAACACGGCGGATGCCTGCATCCTTCACAAAAACGGCAACAGTGACTGGTACTTTGACAACGCGGTCCTGAACTCCGGTACCGGCGTTCTGTTCCAGATGATGGACAACGACGACGACAGCCGTATTGGTGCCGTATCCACCGATAACGGTATGGCTATGGACACGGTCTACAGCGAGGACAAGGTTACCTCCGGTATTGGCTTCCCTGGCATCAATTATGACTACGAGACCGCCGCCGGCGGCCATACGATCACCGCGCTATATACGAATGGCACATATAACGGGGATATCTATAACGGCACCGGCTATTACGATCAGGCAGCCGATAACCTGCAGGTGACCCTGGGAGAAGGCGCTGCCCTGACCGGCGATATTGCGTTGGCGTCGGTCATAAAAGGCATCCCCTACAGCGCGGAGGCGATTCAGGGTATCGCTTACTATGGCGATGATATTGAGTATGTGTTCCTGGATGAAGAGGGGAATACCTGCCAGGAAGAGGAAGCGGTTTATATCCAGATCCGACGCTACACGGAGCGGGAGTATTTCCTGCAGGGGCATGTTCAGAACAAACGTTATTATAACGGAGCTTCCACGCTGGAGCTGACGGTGCAGGATGGCGCGGTCTGGACGGTGGAAGATACGTCCCTGCTTACCCGCCTTGTGATCGAAGAAGGATCTTTGGTGTATGGTGAGCTGGCCGTGCAGGCGGATGGGACCCTTCTTCTGACGGCTTCGGAGGAACTCATCCCCTCGGGAAGCTATGGAACGATCGAAGCGGCAGCAGCCTCGGCCAGCGCCTCCGGCGAAGCCTCCGGAGAAGCGTCCGGTGATCCCTCCTGATAAGAAAACGCTCTTGATCGTCTGCGCTTTCAAGACAACGAGATTTGGTTTTGATCGAAAGAAATCCAGAGAAAATCGACCATGGAGATACCCCACACTTTTTGTGTGGGGTATTCTCTTTCTTAAAAGGCATAAATATTTCGATTCTTGGTGCAAATTGTACAAATTGTTTCTCTAAAGAGCTCGTTGACAAGGTAGTATGCAACATATATAATTGCTTCATGAGAGAGCAAATAAAGGAACAAAAAATTGTTTTTTAGGAGGGCATTATGAAAAAGGTAATGACGATTGTACTGGCGTTGTGCATGTTAATGAGCCTGTGCGCCTGTGGCGGCGGCGCTGGCGGCAGCGGGGAAGTATCGGTGTTTTGGTTTACCTTCGGCGATACTTATCTGGCCAGCGTGCGCTCGGCAATGAACAGCATTCTGGATCAGGCGGGGATCGCCTATCAGGACTATGACGCAAACTCCAGCCAGACCACCCAGACCGAACAGGCGCAGACTGCCATTGCCAAGGGGAGCAGCCTGCTGATCGTCAACGTTGTGGACACGGGTTCCAACGACGCGGCGCAGAACATCATTGAAATGGCACGTGAGGCTGACATCCCCGTGATTTTCTTCAACCGTTCGGTGGAGCAGTCGGTGATTGAAAGCTATGACAAGTGTGTTTTTGTCGGCACGAACTATGAAGAGGCCGGCCATATGCAGGGACAGCTTGTCGGCGAATATGTTTTGAATAATTACGCCGCCGTTGACCTCAATGGCGATGGTTACATCACATATGTCATGTTCAAGGGTCAGGAGGGCAACATGGAAGCGATCGCCCGCACCCAGTATGGTGTGGAGGATGCCAACGCAGTCCTGAATGCGGCGGGCTATCCCAGCATCGTTTATTATGATGCCTCCAATGCGAATCGCTACCTGGTGGACCAGGGCGGCAACTGGAGCGCGCAGGCAGCCAATGAGTATATGACCACCATTCTGTCCCGCTTCAACATGGAGAACAATAACATGGTGGAGCTGGTCATCGCCAACAACGACCAGATGGCTTCGGGAGCCATTTCTGCCCTGCAGACCATCGGCTTTAACCTTGGCGATGGTGTGAGCACGACGATCCCCGTGTTCGGCGTGGACGCCATCGATGAGGCGAAGGATTTGATCGACCGCGGTATCATGACGGGTACCATCAAGCAGGATGCGGAAGGCATGGCCCAGGCCATTGTGACCATTGCGCAGAACTATACAGCCCAGGCCGATGCCTTGACGAATATCGATCCCAGCATGCTGGAAGGCACCTGGAAGGTCGCTATTCCTTACGGCGTGTACAACTGAATCTCACCCAATTACCGCTAGTTTTCGCGCGGCCGCTCTGGCAGCGGCCGCGCATTTTATAATCGGAGGAAAATATGCAACAGGCAGACCATGCACCCTTGCTGCAAATGCAGGGGATCTGCAAATCCTTTCCTGGCGTGCGCGCACTGGATGAGGTCAACCTGACTGTCCGGGCGGGAACCGTTCACGCACTGATGGGAGAAAACGGTGCCGGCAAGTCCACGCTGATGAAATGCCTTTTTGGTGTATATCAGAAGGATGCGGGCGTCATTCGCCTGGAAGGAAAGGAAGTTAACTTCAAAAATTCCCGGGAGGCACTGGATAACGGCGTTGCCATGGTACACCAGGAGCTGAACCAGGCGCTTAAGCGGAGTGTTATGGATAATATCTGGCTTGGGCGTTACCCCCGGATCAGTAAATACATTCCTTTGACCAGTGAAAAGAAAATGCTTCGGGACACAAAGGCAATTTTTGATGAGCTGGAAATCCGGGTCAATCCCAAGACCATCATGTCAACCATGCCGGTGAGTCAGCGGCAGATGGTGGAGATCGCAAAAGCGGTGTCCTTTCACTCCAAGGTCATTGTATTTGATGAACCAACTTCTTCGCTTACAGAGAAAGAAGTGGAGCATCTGTTTCGTATCATCCGCATGCTGCGGGATCAAGGCTGTGGGATTATTTATATTTCTCACAAAATGGAAGAGATTCTTCGTATTTCCGATGACGTGACCATTATGCGTGACGGGAAATGGATTGCCACCCGCCCGGCAAAAGAACTGACCATCGATGAGATCATCCGTTTGATGGTTGGCCGTGAACTGACGAACCGTTATCCGCCCAAAGATAATGTTCCGGGGGCGGTTTCTCTGGAGGTGGAAAACCTCAGTGCGGAGTATTCCCATATGCGGGATGTGTCCTTCAAGGCGCACAAGGGCGAGGTTTTGGGGATCGCAGGCCTGGACGGGTCGGGGCGCACGGAAGTGCTGGAAAATATCTTTGGTATAGCTACGCGTAAGAGCGGAACGATCCGGCTGAACGGAAAGGAAGTGGCCAACCGCAGCGCGGCGGAATCTATTCGCTGTGGATTTGCGCTGCTTACGGAAGAGCGCCGCGCAACCGGAAATTTCAATATACTGAATATCCGTGAAAATACCACGATTTCCAGCTTGAAACAGTACCGGCATCTGGGGCTTTTGTCCGGCAAGCGCATGGGAAGCGCTACCGATTGGTCCATAAGCGCCATGCGCATTAAAACCCCGTCGCAGCAGACCAAGATGCGCAGTCTTTCCGGCGGCAACCAGCAGAAGGTGATTTTGGGCCGCTGGCTTTTGACAGAGCCCACGGTGCTGTTGCTGGATGAGCCTACGCGGGGGATCGACGTAGGCGCGAAATATGAGATTTATCAAATGATCCTGAATCTGGCAAAAGAGGGGAAGACCATCATCATGGTGTCCTCGGAGATGCCGGAACTGCTGGGGGTCTGTGACCGGATTCTTGTTATGTCCGGCGGGCGGCTGGCCGGTGAGGTTGACGCAAAAAGCACCGATCAGGAGCAGATCATGGCCCTGGCGGCTAGGTACGCATAAGGAGGCAAGGAATGAAAAAAGAGTCGAATTTTATAGATCCGCACGAGAAGATCTGGCTCGTGAAATATGTGGAAAAGCGCCGGGCGGAAAAAAAGGAAGCTCAGCTGCAGGCGGCTGACGGGCCTTCTTTGGAGGCTGTTCCGCGAAAGGGACTTGCCGGGAAACTGGATGCGTTTAAGGCTCTTTCCAAAGAGGATAAGAAACGCCGTTTGGCTGATCTGTTTTTTGACAACGCCATGTATATCTTCATTGTCCTGGCGGTTATCTTTATCACGATCCGTGTTCCTGCCTTTCTGTCCTTGTCTTCCATCGTGAACATCATCTCTCTTTCGGCGGCCAAGCTTCCCATTGCCCTGGGGATCGGCGGCGCCATTGTCCTTACGGGTACGGATCTTTCTGCCGGACGCTGCGTGGGCATGACTGCCTGTATTGCCGCCTCTTTGCTGCAGATGGCCGGTTATGCCAATAAGATTTTTCCCAACATGGGTGTTATGCCGCTGTGGGTAGTTATTCTGATCATTGTTCTGGCAGGCGCCCTGGTGGGCCTTGTGAACGGTTGGTTTGTGGCAAAATTCAAGCTCCATCCCTTCATTGTCACGCTGTCCACGCAGATGATCCTGTATGGATGCATCCTTATGTATCTTATGATCGGAACAAACAACGGTCAGACGATCTCGGGCCTGGATGCAAGTTATACGGAGTTTATCAAAGGAACTCTTTTCACCATCGGCGGGGTAGCCGTGCCGAAATACGTGTTATATGTTGCGATCCTTACGGTGGTCATGTGGTTTGTCTGGAACAAGACGGCGTTCGGCAAAAACATGTTTGCTGTTGGCTCCAATGAGGAAGCAGCCAATGTGTCGGGCGTGAATGTCAAGAAAACTATTATCGGCGTGTTTGTTCTGGCCGGCATCATGTATGCCATCACCGGCTTTATTGAAGGCGCCCGCATTGGCTCAAACAGCGCTCAGACCGGCTTTAACTATGACTGTGACGCCATTGCAGCCTGTGTTATCGGCGGTGTCAGCTTTGTTGGCGGTACCGGCAAGATCTCCGGTATCATTGTTGGCGTTCTGCTTATGCAGCTGATTTTTGTCGGCCTGAACTTCTTGTCCGTGAGCGCCAACATGATCTACGTGATCAAGGGCGTGGTCATACTGATTGCCTGCGCCATTGATATGCGTAAATACCTGGTGAAAAAGTAATGAACAATACACCCGAGAGGGAAGAAAAATCCGAAACCGCTGCGGATGGAGGCCTGTATAAGCAGGTAAAGGTTTCCGCGAAAACAGTAGAGCGCGTCATTGTTGTTCTGTTCGCGCTGCTGCTTGTGCTTCTGATCGCTGCGGTCAATGGCGGCGGATATACCGTTTCCTTTGACCCGGGAGGCGGAACGGATATATCGGCCCAGAAACTGGAGTATGGCGAGCTTGTGGCGGAACCGCCGGCTCCTTATCGAGAGGGTTATGTGTTCACGGGATGGTATTTGGATGAGGGTAAAAGTGTTCTCTGGGATTTTGCCAAAGATACTGTGTCCGATGACATGACTCTCTATGCCGCTTGGAAACCAGTCGGTTGAGGAAGGCGGCTCTTTAACCTGTGCTCAGGTCCGCGGGGACCAATAATAACCGCTGCCTTAGGCGCGGAATTCATCAAAGGAGAGGTGTACATGAGAAAGTTATCCCGTATTATGGCCTGTGTCCTCACGGCGGCTATGCTCCTGAGCTGCGGCTTTGGTGCCATGGCGGCCACAACTTCAGACGAGGTCACTCAGCGAGAGATCGACAGCGCGGCTGCGTCTCAGTACATTGCCACCCAGGGAATGGTCCTTCTTGAAAACGAAGAAGGAGCCCTGCCCATTGCGGATGGCGGAAAAATCGCACTGTTTGGCGGCGGTGCGTATAACACCATCAAAGGAGGTACCGGCTCCGGCAGTGTCAATCAGCGGGATTACACCACCGTTTGGGAAGGCTTTGAGGCGGCTGGCTACGAGATCACCAGCCTGGATTACCTGGAAGCCTACAAGGCCTACTATGACGCTAACGGCAACAGCAGCGCCAGCGGAGGAATGATGTTTGGCTCCGGTGTGAAGCTGGATGACATCGTTATCGATGATTACATTGATGCTGCTTTGGCGGCCGGCAGTGACACCGCCCTGTACGTTATCTCCCGCAACTCCGGCGAGGGTGCTGACCGTACCGCGGACGAGTTGGATTACTACCTGGGCGCCATGGAGCGCGAAAACCTGGAAAAGGTGGCCAAGGCCTTTGAGACCACTATTGTCATCCTGAATGTTGGCGGAATCATTGATACAAAATTCTACGATGAAATCGAAGAATTGGACGCCATGCTCCTAATGTCCCAGGCGGGTCAGCAGAGCGGCGATGCTGTGGTGCAGGTGCTGAATGGCGAGTATACACCTTCCGGTAAACTGACGGACACCTGGGCGGTCAACTACGAGGATTATCCCACTTCGGCTCACTTTGCCTATAACGATGGGGATGCCCTGCACGAAGTCTATGATGAGGATATCTACATCGGTTATCGTTATTTCGATACCTTTGGAGTGGATGTAGCCTATGAATTTGGCTATGGCCTTTCCTACACCGACTTTGCAATTGCTGTGGATGAGGTCAAGGCCGATGCGGATACGGTGGAAGTGACGGTTACCGTTACCAATACCGGCGATACCTACAGCGGCAAGGAAGTGGTGCAGATCTATTTCTCCGCTCCCGACGGCGAACTTGAAGTGCCTTATCAGGAACTCGCGGCCTTTGGTAAAACGGATGAACTGGCTCCCGGTCAGTCCCAGACCCTGTCTGTTGCCTATAACACCACGGAAATGAGCTCCTACAGCATGGAACGTGCTGCTTATATCCTGCAGGCTGGCGACTATGTGATACGCGTGGGCAACAGCTCCCGCAACACCGAGGTCGCTGCGGTGCTGAGCCTGGATGAGCTGGTGGTAACAGAGCAGTTGAGCAACCAGGTTGAGCAGGATCAGGAGATCGACACCCTGTCCAACGCAGATGCCAAGCCCATTTCCTACGCAGAGGAAGAAGCACAGATCGCCTCGGCGCCCCACATTCTGCTCCAGGCCGGGGATTTTGAGACGGTCAATAATGCTTCGGTCTATGATGATGAAGCCATTGTCAGCTATGTTACTCCGGACAGTGATTATCAAATCATTGACCAGCAGGCCAATCCCCGTTATACCAAGCAGGCCAGCACCTTTGAGTCCAGTCTGCTCAGCGGTTATGAAGAGACTCTTGAGGTTGTTCAGGCTCTGGACAATGCAATGCTTGTTGATGTGGCCACCGGAAAGATCACCATGGAAGAGTTTGTGGCGAATCTTACCGCAGAGGAAATGTGCTACATTGTTATGGGCGGCGGTATGAGCATGAGCTCTTCTGAGCCGATCATTGGTGCACAGTCCTATTCCGTGTCCGGCGCGGCCGGCGAGACCACAAGCAATTACTTTGAATCTCATGGCATTCCGAACATTGTTCTTGCGGATGGCCCGGCCGGTGTCCGTATCAACCAGAGCTATACCTCGGATGGTGAAACGTATTATCAGTTCTGCACGGCGTTCCCCATTGGCACGATGATTGCCCAAACCTGGGATACCGACATTATGTACAGCTTTGGTGACTGCATCGGCACAGAGATGGAAGAAATGGGCGTCACGCTTTGGCTGGCTCCCGGCATGAATATTCACACGAATCCTCTCTGCGGCCGTAACTTTGAGTACTACTCCGAAGATCCTCTGGTGGCTGGTATTGCGGCGGCGACTACTACGCTGGGTGTGCAGAGCCATGATGGCATCGGCACCACCGTTAAGCATTATGCGGCCAACAGTCAGGAGAGCAATCGCAACAGCGAAAACAACTCCATCACGGAGCGCGCTTTCCGCGAAATCTACCTGAAGGGCTTTGAAATTGCGGTGAAGATGGCCCAGCCCATGGCCATTATGACCTGCTATAACGTCAACAACTCCATGCCCGGCGCCGACGACTACGATCTCTGCACCGACATTCCCAGAGGAGAATGGGGCTTTGAAGGCCTGATCATGACGGACTGGGGCGGCGGACAGTCCACGCCGGTTAACAGCATGCACGCCGGCAACGACCTCATCATGCCGGGCGGCTCCGGTGCCTCCCTGTATGCTCAGTATGAGTCCGGCATTCTTTGCCTGGGCGATCTGCAGAAGAGCGCGGCCAATGTGCTGAACATTATCATGCAGTCGGCCCAGTTTGAAATGCTGACCGGCATTCAGGCCGAGCCTTACTCTCAGAAGTTTGAGCTTCAGGATTACATCACGGTAACCAAGTCCGGGCAGGATGCGCCTGCCGCTTCCGCGGAACCCTCTGGCGAGCCTTCCGGCGAAATTTCCGGGAGTCCGGCGCCGGCTAGCGGCACGGATGAAGCATCGTATCAGGCTTACCTGATGGAGTTTGTTGCCTCCTGTGAAGACATCCAGTCTTCTGGCTCCGCGGCTGAATATATTGCCTTGATTGAGCAGGGCGATTATGCCAGCTTCCCTGTGGAGATGCTCTTTAACGCCCAGTGGTTCGGTGAAGCAGCTTTGACCTATGATGAGTTCGTTGCAGCCGGCGGAAATGTGGTGGTTGCAGAGCACCCCTCCAATGGTGCCATGCTGGACGGTACCGGCGGCTAATCGTTAATTCCTTTGGGCTTCCGCCACCGGCGGAAGCCCCTTTAAGAGACGTCTTTTGATATTATCGGTTCTGAAAAGGCCGCCGCAGAATTTTTTGATTCTGCGGCGGCCCTGTTTGATTATATGGAGTGATTGATAAGCCTCAAGCCCTCGGCATATTGCGAGGGCCTGAGGCTTATTGACAAGTTCTGTCGTTTCTTACTCGTGCGTTATGTTCAAGTGCCTGCGCACGGAGATCCTTTTGTTAATTCAAGCATGTGCGGCAGACTTTCCGGCTGCTTTCCTGGAAGGTGCGCCGCAAGCCTCCGGCTCATCCATAATTTTATTTCGTCAGAAAATCAATGACCGCTTCGTTGAATTTAACCGGGTTTTCCTGGTTTACCAGATGGCCCGTGTCCTCAAAGATCATCAGCTCGGAGTTCTCGATGCTCTCATGCATAAAGGTCCACAGATTTTCGCTGGCAAAATGACTGTTGGCGCCAAAAATAAGAAGAGTGGGAACCTTGATTGTGGGAATGATATCACTCCAATCGTTTGCGAGATGATCCTTCCAAAGCATAGCCATTCCCTCGCCACGCGCCAAACCAGTTTCTTCCGACTCGCCCTCCAGCGGTACACTCATTCCCGCCTGCATCGCCGGCATCATGAACATGTCCCACTCCATGACGCCGCGGTACATGGTTTGTTCCTCCTCGGTCCAGTATGGATCGGTTACGAACGTGGGGCCCTCTTCCGCCAACACATATATAATATTGGAAAGAACAGGTGTCGTCAATATAAATGAAACATGAAATACATTGAGGAGACTCGTTGGTTCAAAGGCAGCGTTTCCGTGTTGTCTGGTCTTTGCATGGCGAACTACATATTTGCCGTAAAAGCGGATGATGTTTGATCAAATTTTACACAGGGACGCCGTTAGGGTAAAAATTGAAAAACCCTGCAACCATTCGGTTACAGGGTTTTCTTTGGCGGAGAAGGAGGGATTTGAACCCTCGCGCGCTTTTTGGACGCCTACTCCCTTAGCAGGGGAGCCCCTTCGGCCTCTTGGGTACTTCTCCAAACCGAACATTCGATTTTTAGCACCGCCATTAAAAAATGGCGGAGAGAGAGGGATTCGAACCCCCGGCCCCTTGCGGAGTCACTGGTTTTCAAGACCAGCTCCATAAACCACTCGGACATCTCTCCGCATTGCCAAGATATATTAGCATATCCGGTGCGTCTTGTCAACGCAGGAATTTGAATTTTTTTGGAGCAGCATCCTACATAATGCATTGTCCCTGCATAAACCAGATGTTGAACTGCAGGAAAAAGAGGAATTCGGCAACAAGGATTCCCATGCGCAGCGCGCGGCTGTTCAACTGTCCCACACAGAAATACAAAGGGATGCAGCCAAGCATGTAGCGCCCGCCGCTGATGAGCCAGGATGCCGTGTAACACATGCCGAGATAGGCGGTGCCGTACAGAACATAGGATGTTTTCAGCTTTCGGCGCAGACCGGCAAAGAGAAGCGCGGCAGCGATAAAATAGAGGAACAGCTGCGGCCAGTAGATCCATTTGGCAATGCCGGGATTGCCGATGGCCATATCCAGCTGCTGGGCAATGGTAGCGCCAAGCCACTGGGGTGTTTGCCACCAGGGTTCAATGCTTTCGTAATACTGATAGGCAAAGAAATCACCGCAGACAGCTTTGTTGATCAGCAGATAAATGCAAAATGCAGGGATGGGGCTCAGTACAGCGAGGCTACGCTTATTCCATCCGCTTTCTTTGGCGGCCAGCCAGGCCTCATAGACGCCGGGCAGCAGAAGAAGGATCCCCTGCGTGCGTGTGAGGGTGCAGAGGAAGGCGGTGGCTCCGGCCATAAGCCAGCGGCGCTGGCGGATGAAATAGAAGCCAAGGATGGTCAGAAGAAGGAAAAGACCTTCGGTGAATACACCCAGGCAGAAGAAACCGAAGGGGTACAGCCAGAAAGACAGCATAACAAAGCCGGGGTGCGCGCAGTCCTTCTTTGCAAGTTTCATCAGAAAAATGCAGGCAAGACCATAGCAGACCTGTGACAGAATCATGCCGGCCAGCGCGGTGCGGCCGCCAAGAATACGGCCAAGAATACCAGTAAGAAGGGGATAAAGGGGATAAAATACAATGTTATTTACATATTCTGCCTGGCGGACATAACCGTTTTCGGCCATGAAAATATAGCGGGGGGCATCGCCCTCGCCGGCAAAACGGCTCAGGAAATGCTGCCAGAAGCCCTGGAAGCCGAATTCGCCGTTTATTGTCAAGTAGGAAATGAGTGCGCCGCCCCAGAGGATCAGCAGGGAAGCGATAAAAATCAGAAACGGCGGCCAAGCGGAGGGAGAAAAACGCGATATACAATGATAGCCGGCGCCGGAAAGATGCAGTTTAATGCCCAAAAGCTCATCCAGCGCACGAATGACAAGCCAGATCAGCAGCCCGGCCATCACAAGGCTGGAGGACAGCCACAGCAATGTGTCCATTCCTTACCTCCCTGTTTTTCTTACAGTATAGCACAGATCAGGACGAACGAAAATCTTTTCAGAGAAATTTAATGGTTGGATTTGTTGTCTTTGTGGAAAAAAAGATGTATAATATCATGATTCATTATAAGCATTTGAGGAGCCGTATGCACGAATACATCCGCATCAAGGGTGCCCGAACCAACAATCTGAAGAATATTGACCTGACGATCCCGCGGGATAAGCTGGTGGTCTTCACCGGTCTTTCCGGCAGCGGCAAGTCCAGTTTGGCCTTCGACACGATTTTTGCCGAAGGTCAGCGGCGCTATGTGGAAAGCCTGTCTTCCTATGCCCGCCAGTTTTTGGGGCAAATGGACAAGCCGGATGTAGATTACATTGAGGGGCTTTCTCCGGCGGTATCCATTGACCAGAAAACAACGTCCAAGAATCCGCGCTCCACGGTTGGTACGGTCACGGAGATCTATGATTATCTGCGCCTGCTCTGGGCGCGGGTTGGAGTTCCTCACTGTCCGGTCTGCGGTAAGGAGATCCGGCAGCAGACGATTGATCAGATCGTGGACCAGACCATGATGCTGGCGGACGGGACACGCCTGCAGATCCTTGCGCCTGTTGTCCGCCATCGCAAGGGGGAACATGGTAAGGTGTTTGAAGACGCCCGCAGAAGCGGCTTTGTCCGGGTGCGGGTGGACGGCAATATGTATGACCTGTCCGAGGAAGTCAAGCTGGAGAAAAATCTGCGCCATGACATTGATGTTGTGGTGGACCGCCTGGTGATGAAGCGGGATCTTGTCCGCCGGCTCACCGATTCCGTGGAAACAGCGCTGGCCCTTTCCGGCGGCCTTGTGCGCATTGATCTTCCGCAGGAGGAACGGGAACTCAGCTTTTCCCAGAATTATGCCTGTGAAGACTGCGGCATTTCACTGGAAGAACTTTCGCCCCGGCTGTTTTCGTTTAACAGTCCTTATGGCGCCTGCCCGAAGTGCACGGGCCTGGGGAGTCTCCTGCGGGTCGATCCTGCTATGATCATGCCCAATCCAAGCCTTTCCATCCTGGAAGGCGGCATTGTTGCCAGCGGCTGGAACAATGCCCGGGGCGATTCCATCTGCCGGATGTATTACGAGGCACTGGGAAAGAAGTACCGCTTCAGCCTGAGCGATCCGATCCGCGATATCCCGGAAGCCGGAATAAAGGCTCTGCTTTACGGCACGGGAAAGGAAGCCCTGCAGCTTCGCTATGAGCGCGGCAATGGATATGGAGTGCTGGAAAAGCCCTTTGAGGGCATCGTAAACAATCTTCAGCGGCGCTATGAGGAGACGCAGTCCAGTGCCATGCGTTCCGAGATCGAAGGATGCATGACGGAATACGAGTGCCCGGAATGCCGGGGCAAGCGCCTGAAAAAAGAGGTTCTGGCAGTTACAGTAGGCGGTTTGAGCATTGCGGAATTCTGCGACATGTCCATTGCGGATGAACTTGCCTTCATTGACAGCCTGGAGCTGACCGGTGCGGATGCCATGATTGCCGACCGGATCCTGAAGGAAATTAAAGCCCGGCTCGGTTTTTTGACGAATGTCGGTCTTTCCTATCTCACACTCAGCCGGGCCTCCGGGACTCTGTCCGGCGGAGAAAGCCAGCGTATTCGTCTGGCGACCCAGATCGGCGCATCGCTGATCGGTGTTCTTTATGTTCTGGATGAACCCAGCATTGGTCTGCATCAGCGGGACAACGAAAAACTGCTGCGCACACTGAAAGAGCTGCGGGATATCGGCAACACCCTGGTGGTCGTGGAACACGACGAAGATACCATGCGCGCGGCAGACTGGATCGTGGACATTGGTCCCGGTGCCGGTGTTCACGGCGGGGAAGTGGTGGCTTCCGGTACGCCGGAGGATATCATGGCCTGTGAACGGTCGCTCACCGGACTATATCTTTCCGGAAAGAAAAAAATCCCTGTTCCCGCATCCCGCCGGACCGGCAACGGGCACTTTCTCACCATTCGCGGTGCAGGGGAGAACAATCTGAAAAACATAGATGTTTCCATTCCCTGCGGCGCCTTTACCTGCGTCACCGGCGTTTCCGGAAGCGGAAAGAGCTCGCTGATCAACGAGGTCCTCTACAAGACCCTGGCGGCAGAACTCAACCGTGTGAGAGTGAAGCCCGGAAAATGTGAAGGCATTGACGGACTGGCCTATGTGGACAAGGTGATCGCCATCGATCAGAGTCCCATCGGGAGGACGCCCCGCTCCAATCCGGCCACCTATACCGGTGTTTTCAACAGCATTCGCGAGCTTTATGCCAGCACCCAGGATGCAAAACTCCGGGGGTATAAATCCGGCCGTTTTTCGTTCAACGTAAAAGGCGGCCGCTGTGAGGCCTGCGCCGGTGATGGTTTGCTGAAGATAGAGATGCATTTTCTGCCGGACATCTATGTGCCCTGTGAAGTCTGTCATGGCACCCGCTACAACCGGGAAACCCTGGAAGTGCGCTACAAAGGCAAGAATATCGCCGAGGTTCTTGACATGACGGTGGAAGAATCGTTAGAATTTTTCCGGAATCAGGAGCACATTCTGAATAAAGTTCAGACGCTTTATGATGTTGGCCTTGGGTATATCAAACTGGGGCAGCCGTCCACGACCCTTTCCGGCGGCGAGGCCCAGCGCATCAAGCTGGCCACGGAACTCTCCAAGAGAAGCACCGGCAGCACGGTGTATGTCTTGGATGAACCGACTACCGGACTGCACACGGCAGATGTGGTGAATCTGCTTCAGATGCTCCAGCGCCTTACCGATGCCGGAAATACCGTGATCGTGATCGAGCACAACCTGGATGTCATCAAATGCGCGGATTACATTATTGACCTTGGTCCGGAAGGCGGGGACCAGGGTGGAAACCTTGTCTTTACCGGGACGCCGGAAGGCTGTGCGGCATGCGCGGACAGTTATACCGGTCAATTCCTGAAAAAATTATTGTCAGAGAGATAAATCATGCAAATTGCTGAGTTTTTCAACAGTCTTGGACTTGGTCCGGAGCTTGTTACCCTGATCGTATCCATGATCCCGGTGGTGGAGCTTCGGGGAGCCATACCGGTTGGAGCCTATTTCGGTCTTCCTGTCTGGGAGGCGGCTTTGATCAGTGTTATTGGCAACATGATCCCCGTGCCGTTCATTATCGCTTTCATCCGGGTGATTTTCGACTGGATGCGAAAGCATGTAAAGTTTATGACCGGGATCATCGACAAGCTGGAGTCCCGGGCCAACCAAAAATCGGAAAAAGTTAAGACCGGCGAATTCATTGGGCTTTTGCTCTTTGTGGCCGTACCGCTGCCGGGCACCGGTGCCTGGACCGGGGCTCTGATCGCGGCGATGCTCAATATGCGCATGCGCCGGGCCATTCCGCCGATTTTTGCGGGTGTTTTTATTGCCGGTGTTATTGTCGGCTTTGCCACCGCCGGTGTGGTTCACCTGGTTTTGTGATGGAAGAAAAGAAACTGGAAAAAGTCGAAGGCAGTGTTGCCTCGGTCATATATCGTAACGAAGAGAACGGCTATACCGTTTTGCGTTTGGATGAGGACAACGGCGATTCCTGCATTGTGGTTGGCTGTATCCCCATGGCCGCCCCCGGAGAAAGCATGACCGCCTGGGGGCAGTGGACACGTCATCCCAATCACGGAGAGCAGTTCAAGGCGGAGCATACGGAGCGCACCATGCCCGTGGGCGCGGAGGCCATTTATGACTATCTGGCCAGCCGCGTCATACGCGGCGTAGGTCCGGCAACAGCAGCCATGATCGTGAGCCGCTTCGGCGATGATTCTCTGAATGTTATCCGGGAAAAGCCGGAACTTTTGGCCGAACTGAAGGGCATGAGCATGAAAAAGGCCCGGGAGATTTCCGAGACCTTCAAGCGCATGACCGGGATGCGAAGCCTTATGGAGTTTCTGGCGGGAGCGGGGCTTCCGCCCATTCTGGCTATACGTGCCTACCGTTATTACGGCGATAATGCGCTGGAGCTTCTGAAAGAAAATCCCTACATTTTGTCTACGGAGCATATCGGCGCCGCGTTTTCCCAGGCGGATGAACTTGCGCTTTCCCTGGGTATGGAGGGGGATTCGCCCCAGCGTGTGGCTGCGGCCATCTTGTTTGAGCTTCGTTATAACGCAGGAAACGGGCACTGCTTTATCCCCAGAGAGAAACTGATTGCTGCCACCGCACAGCTGATAGAAGTTGCGTCGGAGCAGGTGGAGGAAGGCCTGGAACTCCTTCTGGATTCCGGGGATATTACACAGGAACCGGTAGCCAATGCGGAGGCCTGTTACCTGTCCGGTCTTTATGCTGCGGAAGTGTATACCGCGGCCCGCCTGCGGGCTATGGCAAAAAAGCGATTCACCGGCACTGTCAATGTGGATGGTGTGATCGAAAAGATCGAAGCTGAGCAGGGGATAGAATTTGCGCCTTTGCAGCGTCAGACCCTGTATGCTGCGGCAAGCCGGCAGCTGACTGTCATCACCGGCGGCCCCGGCACAGGAAAAACCACATCGGTTCGCGCTGTGCTGGCCCTGTTTGATACCATGGGGCTGGAGTGCTGTCTGGCAGCGCCGACCGGGCGCGCGGCCAAACGCATGAGCGAACTGGCGGGCCGTGATGCTTCTACCATTCATCGTCTGCTGGAGGCCAATTTCTCCGAAGAAACCGATACTGTTCATTTTAAAAGGGACGAAAAGGATCCGCTGATCTGTGATGCGCTTATACTGGACGAGTGCTCCATGGTGGATATCAGTCTGATGCGCGCGGTTCTTGCGGCCATCCGGCGGGATTGCCGGCTTGTTCTGGTGGGTGATGCCGACCAGCTTCCATCGGTGGGGCCGGGCAATGTGTTCCGGGATATTATCCGGAGCGGCTGCGCGGAAACAGTCCGGCTGAAGGAGATCTTTCGCCAGAGTGA
The DNA here is from genome assembly GCA_964605075.1 of uncultured Oscillospiraceae bacterium. Lineage (GTDB taxonomy): Bacteria > Bacillota > Clostridia > Oscillospirales > Oscillospiraceae > CAJOIG01. Next base: position 9,050 of record CAZSAX010000003.1, on the reverse strand, counting down.
ACAGAGCCGTATTGTTCTTTGTGCGCATCAGATCAACGAGGGCATTGTGCCGGATCTGAAGGAAAACAAGGGCGGCTTCTACTTTATGCGCCGCAAGGAGGCGGACGCGGCGGCCAAAACCATTGTGGAGCTTTGCCAGACGCGGCTGCCGAACAATATGGGGATTCCCCGGGAGGAGATCCAGGTGCTGACCCCGACGCGAAAAGGCCCCTGCGGCACAGAAAACCTGAACCTGCTGCTTCAGGCGGCGCTGAACCCACCCTCGGTTTCGAAAAATGAATTTACATTTGCGGAAAAAGTCTTCCGGGAAGGCGATCGGGTGATGCAGATCCGCAACGATTATGATATAATCTGGCATACGGCTGCGGATGTGGAAGGTTACGGCATCTTTAATGGAGATATTGGCTTTATCCACGCCATTGATCCGGCTGCCGAGGTTCTGACGGTAAACTTTGACGGGAAGCTGGCGGATTATGGCTTTGAACAGGCCGGAGAACTGGATCACGCCTGGGCGGTAACGGTACATAAATCCCAGGGCAGCGAATACCGGGGTGTGGTTCTGTCTGCCAGCAAGGCGGCGCAGCCGCTGATGTACCGTGCGCTCCTTTATACCGCTGTGACACGTGCGTCGGAGCTCATGGTAGTCGTGGGGGATGATACTGTGCTGTCTGCCATGACGGAGAATAAGCGCCGGGCCAAACGCTACAGCGGTCTGAAAGTACGGCTGACGGAGGAAGAATGAAGCTGGTCGACTGGGTTTTGGAGCTGTTCTTTCCCACAAAATGCATTGTCTGCCGCCGGCTTCTTGATGGGGGTATACCGTACATTTGTCCGGAATGTCTGGACAGGCTTCCTTATACCACCGGCGGAGGCCGGCAAAAGGGAGATTTCTTTTCGGATTGTGTTTCCCCGCTTTATTACGAAAAGGAAATGCGTGAAGTCATTCTGCGCTATAAGTTCGGCGGAGCCAGCGCTTATGCCCATGCGTTTGGAACGCTTCTTGCTTCCTGTATTTATGAGGAATTGGATGGAAAATACGATCTGATCAGCTGGGTTCCCTTGGACCCGCGACGCAAGCGCAGACGTGGATATGATCAGACCGGCCTTCTGGCGGAGGAAGTATGCCGCCGCCTGAACCAGCCTCTCATACCTTGCCTGAAAAAGAAGAAAGGCGTCAAAGCACAATCGGCCACCGGTTCCCCGGAAGCCCGCCGTGCCAACATTGCCGGCGCATACACAGTGATTGATCCCGCCCGGGTGGCGGATAAACGCGTGCTGATCATTGATGATATCGTTACCAGCGGCTCGACTCTGTCGGAGGCAGCGAAGACACTGCTGCTGGCCGGAGCGGAGGATGTTGTCTGTGCTACGCTGGCGCGCACAAAATAGGAGGATCCAACATGTTGTTTTTCGAAAGAGATATTGCCATCGACCTTGGTTCCGTTACAACCCAAATCTACGTCAGCGGAAAGGGTATTCGGCTGCGGGAAGCCAGTGTTGTGGCGGTTGACCGAAACAATGGTCGTCTTCTTCGCATCGGTGAGGATGCCAAGAAAATGCTGGGCCGGACACCGGCCAATATTGCGGCGATCCACCCCATCGTTTCCGGTGTTATCTCCGACTATGACATGACCAGCCGTATGCTGAAAGAGTTTATTGCCCGCATATCCTCCTTCAGTCTGTTCAAGCCCCGGGTGCTCATGCTGGTTCCCGGCAATATTACGGGTGTGGAAGAGCGTGCGATCATCGATGCAGCCATTGAAGGCGGCGCCCGAAAGGTTTATCTTATTGAATCCGCGGTTGCTACCGCAGTCGGTGCCGGCATGGATGTAAAGAAACCGGATGGCCATCTTGTGGTGGATATCGGCAGCGGCACTACAGAGATCGCAGTTATCTCCCTGGGCGGTGTGGCGGTGAGCCAGTCCATCAAGATCGCCGGCGACGCTTTTGATGAAGCGATTGTGAAGTACATTCGAAAAAAGCACAATCTCCTCATCGGTCAGCGGCGGGCAGAAGAGCTGAAGATTTCCATCGGCGGTGTTGTGGAGCGTTCGGAAGTTCTGTATGAAACTGTGAAGGGACGATGCCTTCTCACCGGACTGCCGCGGGAAGTATCCATCAGTTCCACGGATATCGTGGAGGCTCTGGCGGAGCCCATGGGCCTTATTATTGAAGGCATCCAGCAGGTGCTGGAGCACACAGCGCCGGAGCTTGTGGCGGACATTTCTGAAAACGGCATCCTGCTTGCCGGCGGGAGCAGTTTGCTCTGGGGAATCGATACCTATATCAGCGACTGCACCAAAATCGAAGCCGTTGTCGTGGACGATGCCGTCAGCTGCACGGCCTACGGCGCCGGCCGCATTCTGCAGGATCTCAACGATATGCAGGAAGGCATGATCAACCTGGCGCGGCGCAAGCAGATGAAAGTGCAATAAAAAATCAGCGGTCAATTGACCGCTGATTTTTTAGATTTTTTCATTGAGCCAGGCCAGAATGTCGTCGTATACTTCCTCTTTGTTGATTTCGTTGAGCATCTCATGGCGTCCACCGGGATAAAGCGTCACTTTCACATCCCGCATACCGGCTTTTTTGAAGCTGGCGGCTGCCTGTTCCACACCCTTGGACCAGTTGCCCACCGGATCCTCGGCGCCGCTGAGGAAAAACACCGGCATCAGCTTGCGCATCCTGGCCAGGTTTTCTTTCTTCTGGATGAACAGCAGGCCCTGCATCATGTCCCGCATAAGGCCGGCGGTGGCCACATATCCGCAGAGGTGATCCTCCGTGTAGCGTGCAACAAGCTCGGCGTCACGGCTGAGCCAGTCGTTGGCGGTGGCGGGGTTTTCGATTTTATTCAGATAACTGCCAAAAGCCAGCTTCTGCAGTTTTTCGCTGCGGTATTTGGTACCGTTTTTGCGGATCTCCTGACTGGCCATAAATCCGCCGGCCCGGCAGACAAGGGCAGGCTGCTGTCCGGTGCCGGAGAGAATGACGCCGTCAAAATCCTCCGGATTGACCGAAATATAGGTGCGGGAAAGGAAGCTGCCCATGCTGTGACCGAAAAGGAAAATGGGTTTTCCGGGGTGCTTGCCGCGGATGATATCATAGAGCCTCTTCATGTCGCCGACCACCAGATGCCAGCCGTTGTTTTCATCAAACCAGCCCAGTTCGGATTCATCGTTTACGCTACGGCCATGGCCGAGGTGATCGTTGCCGAATACCGCAAATCCGTTTTCGCAAAGGAAAGCCGCAAAGTCTTCATAGCGGTCGATGTATTCCGCCACGCCGTGAGCGATCTGAACAACGGCTTTGATCTCACCGGCGGGGCGCCATTCCACGGCACGGATGGTATGGCCGCGGCTGGCAGACTGGAAAAAGAATTCGTTTTTCGTCAGCGTTATTTCCATTGTGGCATTTTCCTCCTGTATATGTTAGAATTTGAAATAATTCTATACCATGATGCATGAGAATGTCAAACGCAAAGGAGCACAGAATGAACGGTTATGTAATTGCCCTGGATCAGGGAACGACCAGCTCCCGGGCCATTGTTTTTAACGCGTGTGGAGAGATCGTTTCTCTGGCACAGTATCCCTTTGAACAGATCTACCCAAAGCCGGGCTGGGTGGAGCACGATCCTATGGATATCCTGCGCACACAGCTTCATGCTATGGGGGCTGCCTTTGAAAAAAGTGCGCTGTCGCCGACCGATATCGCCGGCGTCGGCATCACTAACCAGCGGGAAACGACCATTGTATGGGAAAAGGACAGCGGCAAACCGGTTTATAATGCCATTGTGTGGCAGTGCCGCCGCACGGCTTCCATTTGCGAACAGCTGGAACGCGATGATATTGAGCCATACATTAAGGAAAAGACCGGGCTTTTGCTTGACCCCTATTTTTCCGGCACAAAAATCAAATGGATCCTTGAAAATGTTCCGGGGGCAAAAGCGCGCGCCGAAAAGGGAGAGCTTCTGTTCGGCACGGTGGACAGCTGGCTGATCTGGAATCTGACGGGAGAGCATGTAACGGATGTTTCCAATGCGTCCAGCACCATGATTTTTGACATTGACCGGCTTTGCTGGGATGAGCTTCTGTGCCGAAAACTCGGCATCCCCCTGGCGATGCTGCCGCGAATCGTCTCCAATGCCGAGGTCTACGGAAAAATCAAGCCCGGGATCCCGGGTCTCGAACGGTTGGCGGGCGTGCCCGTGTGCGGGGCGGCCGGGGATCAGCAGGCGGCGCTTTTGGGACAGGGCTGCATTTTGCCCGGCCAGGCAAAAAACACTTACGGCACAGGCTGCTTTAGCCTGATGAACACCGGAACGCAGAGTCCCCGGAGCCGTCATGGTCTGGTCACGCACTGCGCCTGGAGCGTTGGCGGACAGACAACTTATACGCTGGAGGGCAGTGTTTTCAACGCCGGTTCCTCCATTCAGTGGCTGCGGGACGAACTGCAGATGATCTCCACTTCGCGGGAGTGCGATGTGCTGGCGGAGACGGTGGCAGACACCGGCGGCGTGTACATCGTGTCGGCATTTACCGGTCTGGGCGCCCCCTGGTGGGATGCGCACGCCAGAGGCACCATGGTCGGTATTACCCGGGGGACAAAGCGGGCGCACATCGCCAGAGCCGTCCTGGAGGGGATCGCTTATCAGGTCAAAGATCTGTTGGATGCCATGGAAAAGGACGCAGGTGAGCGTCTGGATGTTCTGCGTGTGGACGGCGGCGCCAGTGTTAGCCGTTTTCTGATGCAGTTTCAGGCTGATATTCTTCAGAAGCCCATCGATCGTCCGGCCTCTGTGGAAACAACCGCCATGGGTGCGGCCTTTCTGGCCGGCGTCGCAGCCGGGCTTTGGAAGGATCTGTCGGAGATGGAAAATCTGCGCCGGAGCGACACGGTCTTTTCCCCGCAAATGCATCCGGAGGATGCGCAGAAGCTGCTGCGAGGATGGCACCGGGCGGTGGAACGCAGCCGGGAATGGAACAAAGAATAAGTCGAATTGGGACATAGACGGAGAGCATAGAGTGAACAAAAAGGAGGTTTACTCTATGCTCTCCACAACATTTATGCTGCTGGTTTCCGGCGCGCTGCTGATGCTGCGTCTGGGCGAAAACACAGGCTCTTTTCCCAGGCCGCTTTCGGCCAAGGATGAGAAAAAATATCTGGATGCGGCTCTCCAGGGGGATATTCAGGCAAGGAATACACTCATTGAGCACAATCTGCGTCTCGTGGTGCATATTGTGAAGAAATACTATTCCGCATCCTCGGATGCGGAAGACCTTATCTCCATCGGGACCATTGGGCTTATCAAGGGAATCAGCACTTATCAGCCGGACAAAGGAGTTCGTCTGGCAACGTATGCTTCCCGGTGCATCGAAAACGAAATATTGATGCATTTTCGGGCCTCAAGGAAAAGCGCGCAGGACGTTTCTCTGTCGGATGCACTGGATAACGATGGGGAAGGGGGCTTGTCTCTGATGGACACCCTGGCGATCCCGGATGATTTGCTGGATGATATTGCGCGGCAGGAACAGAGGCTGAGCCTGCACCGGGCCATTCAGGATAATCTGACAGACAGAGAAGCTCGTGTTGTGATCATGCGCTACGGGCTGGATGGAAATCCCCCGAAAGCCCAGCGGGAAGTAGCGCAGCTTTTGAATATTTCCCGTTCCTACGTCAGCCGGATCGAAAAGAAGGCGCTGGAAAAGCTTAAAACCGGTCTGGGCACAGATATTTGACATAAAAAACTCTTGATTTGGCTAAGATTGTATGGTATATTTTGTGTAAGCAAATGTCATTTTCCTGAGTGGGGTTCTGTCCCACTCTTTTTAATGAAGAAAATCAAATTGTCAGAAAATGGTAAATTATGAGTAAAATCGAGAAAATTGTTAGTGAAATTGCCAAGCCGGTTGTGGAAGAGCTCGGGCTTGAGCTTTGGGATGTGGAGTATGTTCTGGAAGCCGGCCAGCGCTATCTGCGCGTGTATATTGATGGCCCGGACGGGGTGGACATCGACCAGTGCGAGGCGGTCAGTCGCGCGCTTGATCCCATTCTGGACGAGAAAGATCCTGTGCCTGACAGCTATATCTTCGAAGTCAGCTCTGCCGGCGCCGAACGTCAGCTGAAGCGCCCTTCCGATTTTGAGCGCTTCTATGGCTCCAAGGTGGAAGTAAAGCTTTACAGCGCGGTGGATGGCTCCAAGGTCTGGGTCGGCATTCTGGAAAACTATGACGATGGGGCCGTTACTGTGGACGGAAAGCGTTTTGAAAGCAAATCTGTTGCCAGCGTGAGACTGCGCGTGGACATATAATCGGAGGAAAGATATGAACGCCGAATTTTTCAAAGCTATTGAGGATATTGAAGCCGAGAAGGGCATTCCTCGTGAATACATGTACGACAAAATCAATCAGGCCATGCTGGCTGCGTTCCGCAAGGACAATCCGGATGCGGCGGAAAATGTTGTGGTAAATCTGGATGAAGACAAGAAAAAGGTCGAAATGTATATCCTCACCGATGTGGTGGAGGAAGTGGAATTCCCGGCCATTCAGATGACGCTTGAGCAGGCCCAGAAGGTCACCAAGCGGGCCAAGCTGGGCGGCCAGATCAAAGTTCCTGTGGAGACCAAGGAGTTTGGCCGAATTGCTGCGCAGGCTGCCAAGCAGGTCATCATCCAGGGTATCCGGGAAGCTGAGCGCGGCATGATTTATGACGAATTCACTTCCAAGGAGCACGAGGTCCTTACCGGTATTGTCAACCGCATCGACCCCCGCAGCGGAAGCATCAACATCAAGATCAGCTCCAACGCCGAGTTTACCGAGGCTATGCTCAGCGCCAATGAGCAGATCCGGGATGAGCAGCTGGTGGAAGGAGACCGGATCAAGGTCTACGTGGTGGAGGTTCGCAAGTCCACCCGAGGTCCTCAGGTCCTCATTTCCCGTACCCACCCCGGCCTTGTGAAACGGCTGTTTGAGCTGGAAGTGCCGGAAATTGCTGACGGCACCGTGGAGATCAAGTCCATTGCCCGCGAAGCCGGAAGCCGCACCAAAATGGCGGTTTGGAGTGTGGAAGCCGACGTGGATCCCATTGGCGCCTGTGTGGGTCCCCGGGGCGGCCGTGTGGCCAGCATCGTGGATGAACTGGGCGGCGAGAAGATCGATATCATCAAATACAGCGAGACTCCCGAGGAGTACATTGCTGCCGCACTGGCACCCTCGGATGTTATAAGCGTTACTCTTTCCGACGACGGCAAGAGCTGCCGTGTGATCGTGCCGGACAATCAGCTTTCTCTTGCCATTGGCAAGGAAGGTCAGAATGCCCGTCTTGCGGCCAAACTGACCGGCTTCAAGATCGACATCAAATCCGAGAGCGAGGGCTGATATGTCTGCCGCGCCGGAACGCATGTGCGTCGGATGCCGCGCGCATAAGGACAAAAAAGAGCTGATCCGTGTTGTCCGCAGCACGGAGCGCAGCGCCGTACTGGACGCCGGCGGTAAAATGCCCGGCCGCGGTGCCTATATCTGCCGCAGCGCTTCGTGTCTGAAAAAGGCACAGAGAAGCCGGGCACTGGAGCGAGCCCTGAACATCTCCATCCCCGGCGAAATTTACGAAAAGCTGACCGAGGAACTGAATGGATAAATCTTTGGGATATCTGTCCCTGGCGGCCCGGGCCGGAAAGCTCGTGACCGGCGCGGACAACTGTATAGATTCACTGAAAAGGGGAAAAGCCAGGCTCATTATCCTTGCATCGGATGCATCACCCAATGCGGTAAAACGTGCGCAGGGGATGCTTTATGGGCGGGATGTCCCCCTATGCCGCGTAAACTATCCCAAGGACGAACTGGCTCACGCCGGCGGACGGCGAGGCCCCGTGGCCCTGGCGGCCATCGAGGATGAAGGCCTGGCAAAAGCCTTCGCGGATTCCGCCAAGACTCTTTATCAACAGGAGGAATGAATATGGCAAGTCTGATCAAATATCGTGTGCACGAGGTCGCAAAGGATTTCGATACGACCTCCAAGGTCATCACTGAGATCCTCACTGAATATGCCACTACACCGAAAAACCACATGCAGGTCCTTGAAGATCAGGAGCTGGATATCATTTTTGAATACATGACGCAGCACAACCAGATTGCCAGCATTGCGGAAGTATTCAACGACACTGCTCCGGCGGAAAAGCCTGCCCCCAAGACGGAAGAAAAGGCTCCCGCTGCCAGTGCTGCACCCAAGGCCGCGGCGCAGGCCGAACAGCCCGCCAGACAGCCCAAGCCGGATAAGCCTCATGTCCCCAAGCAGATGCCGGAAAAGCGTGTCATCGACACCCGCACCAGCAATGCCACCAACCTCTCCAAATATGACGAGCGCTTTGATAACATGGCCGGGGAGAAAGCCCAGAAGATGAACCGCGGCAAACAGAAGATCGGCAACAAGAACAAGCAGCGCCAGCAGAATGTTGGTGCCAGCGCCAAGCGTCGCCAGGAAGAGCGGGACAAGATGCAGCGCCTGCAGTTCGAGATCGCCAAAAAGGCTCCCACAAAGGTGCAGATCCCGGATGAGATTTCTGTGGGCGAACTGGCCAGCCGCATGAAAAAGACGGGCGCCGAAGTCGTGCGCAAGCTGGTGAAGATGGGCGTTATGGCCTCTTTGTCTGACGTTATCGACTATGATACCGCAGCTCTTGTCGCCATGGAGTTCAACTGCGTCATCGAGCATGAGGTCGTTGTGACGGTGGAAGAGCGGCTGATCGATGACCACGAGGACGCCGAGGAAGATCTGGTTCCCCGCGCGCCGGTCGTTGTTGTCATGGGCCACGTTGACCACGGCAAGACCTCTTTGCTGGACTACATCCGCCACGCCTCGGTGGCTTCCGGTGAAGCCGGCGGCATCACGCAGGCCATCGGCGCTTATACCGTTGAAATCAATGGCAGTCCTGTGACCTTCCTGGATACCCCGGGCCACGAGGCATTTACCTCCATGCGCGCCCGCGGCGCCATGGTCACCGACATCGCCATCCTGGTGGTTGCTGCCGATGACGGCATCATGCCCGAGACCATTGA
>CAZSAX010000002.1:0-39446 GCA_964605075.1 uncultured Oscillospiraceae bacterium | reverse complement strand
TTTGATAAGCTGGCCTTTGAGGCCCAGTTCCAGCACCTGTCTCCCGGCGGCGCCATCAGCTACGTGGAAGTTCCGGATATGCAGAACAATCTGGACGCGGTTCTCTCCGTGATGAAGTTCATCTACGAGAACATCATCTACGCCGAGCTGAACACCAAGAGCGACTACTGCCAGTGCTGCGGCTGGGACGGCGAGATCGAGATCGTGGAGGCCGATGGCAAGCTCATCTGGCGCTGCCCCCAGTGCGGCAATGAGGATCAGGACAAGATGAACGTGGCCCGGCGTACCTGCGGCTACATCGGCACGCAGTACTGGAACCAGGGCCGCACCCAGGAGATCAAGGATCGGGTCCTGCATCTGTAATATGAACTACGGCGAGATCAAAAACTGCGACATTGCCAACGGCGTCGGCGTACGGGTGACGCTGTTCGTGTCCGGCTGTACCAATCACTGTGAGGGCTGCTTTCAGCCGCAGACCTGGGATTTTTCCTACGGTCAGCCGTTTACGGCGGAAACGGAGGCCTATCTTCTTGAGCTGCTCCGGCCGGATTACATCCATGGGCTGACCCTTTTGGGCGGCGAGCCCTTTGAGCCGGAGAACCAGCGGGTACTGCTTCCTTTTTTGAAGAAAGTGCGGCAGCAGCTTCCGGAAAAGAGCATCTGGGCTTTTTCGGGCTTTACGCTGGAGCAGATGCGCACCGAGGGCTGTCATCCCCGCTGCGAGGCCACGGATGAGATGCTGGGGCTTCTGGATGTTCTGGTGGACGGCCGCTTTATTCTGGCTCAGAAGGATCTGCGCCTGCGTTTCCGGGGCTCCCGGAACCAGCGGGTGCTGGATGTGCCGGAAACGCTGAAGCAGGGAACGCCTGTTCTCTGGTGTGAATAAGAACAAAAGCCGGCGATATCGCCGGCTTTTTGAGACTGTCAAAGTAGCAGATATATCACAGCGAAGCCCGGGCAGGGCGAGCCACCCACGGGGCCGGGCGTAAATCCGCGGGGCTTTGGCCCCAGGGATTGTGCCGGCGAATTCACTTCGGCCGAGCAGATCAAATCAAGCTTGAAAAAGCCCGCACGCGGGCTTTTTGACAAACTGAGACCATGGACGTTTTTCGTCCATGTTTTTTTATGCGCGGTGCCGCTTTTGGCTGGATTCGCCTCCGGGCAGGAATAGAATGACAAGGAAGAGGGAACAAGGTAAATATTTCGGCCCTGCCGCCGTATTTGACAAAAAGCAATAAAAACATAAGTTATAATTATGTAAACAATTGCTTGGAGGTCAAACATACAATGGCGGTAAGAGCGGGAGAACTGCGGGCGGCGGAGGATATCCGGGAGTTTTTGACGAAAAAACCGGTGGTGGCCCAGGGACTGAAATATGGAGGCAGTTTTTTGCTGGGCCTTGCCATGGGGGCGGCGCGGCTGTTTTCCGGCTGCGGGCCCTTTGGCATTGCGGTGGTGGGCTGTCTGGGGACCGACATTCCCGGGCTTTTATGCCTGGCCGGGGCTCTGGCAGGTTATCTGCTTTCCGGCGGCCTGGTGGCAGCCATGGGCTACATCGCGGCTGTGCTGCTGGTTTTTACGGCGGCGCTGATTTTCCGGGCCATGAAGATCGCGCGGACGACCTGGTTCATGCCGGCGGTGACTGTGTTCTTTACCGGTCTGACGGGGCTTTTGTATCATTCGGAGACTTCTTTGGCGGTGCCAAGGCTGCTGCGGTTTGTTACGGAGCTGCTGCTTGCCGGCAGCTGCAGCTGGGCCTTTTCCCAGGCGCTTCTGACAAGGCGGGAGGCGCCGGAGGCCGAGGAGCTGCGCCGGCGTGTTTGTCTGATGGTTATGGGCGCCTGCGGGCTGATGAGCCTGACGGAGGTGGGCATCTTTCATGTGGTCTATGTGGGCCCTTTTCTGTCTTTGCTGGTGCTTATGCTGGCGGCCTTCGGCGGCGGGCCCATGCTGGGCTGCGCGGTAGGGGCGGCCTTTGGTCTGGCCATGGATATTGCAGCCGGTGCGGTGCTGTTTCGCACGGCGGCTTATGCTTTTTCCGGGCTAGTCTCCGGTGTGTTTGCCCGGCGGGGGCGGCTGGCTTTTGCGCTGGCTTTCTGCACGGCCAATGCTATGGCGGTTCTTTTTTCCTGGAGCGCGGAGCCGAACATGGCGGCGCTGTATGAATGCTTTGCGGCGGCGGTGGTGTTTATGCTGCTGCCCAGCTTTGTGGTGGGGCCGGTGTGTGCCCTTCTGCGCACGGAGCAGGGACGGGGCGACACGGCCTTCCGCCGTTATCAGGCGGCCCGGCTGGAGCGGATGAGCGAGGCGTTTCGGCGGCTGTTTGACGTGGTGCAGGTGTCCGGGGCGGCGAATGAGGACGCCGCGGACATGGAAGCGGTGTTTGACCGCAGTGCAGATACCGTTTGCCATGACTGCGGCAACAAGGAGCTTTGCTGGCAGATGGAATATATGGAAACGCTGCAGGCACTGAAGGAAAGCATTGAGCCCATGCAGAACCGGGGCTCCCTGCGGGGGGAGGATCTGCCGGAGAGCTTTCGTCTGCGCTGTCAGCGCTGCGATGCCTTCGTTGGCTCGGTCAACTGTGAACTGCGGGGAATGCTTTACCGGCGGCAGTTCCGTTCCCGGCTGCAGGATGCGCGAACGGCGGCCTATGGGCAGTTTCTGGATCTGTCCCGGGTCATGCACACGGCGGCCCGGGAGCTCTGCGGCCCGGCAGGACCGGATCCCCAGGCGGAGCGGCGCCTGGACCGGTATATGAAAAGCATCAACCTGGATGGGAGCTGCTCCGTGTTCCGGGATGCACGGGGCCGGATGCGGGTGGTCATTGAAAGCCCGGGGGCATCGGTGCTGACCGAGGATGGAGAGTATCTGGATAAGCTCTCCGGTGTGCTGGGGGTGCGGCTGTGCCGCCTGGCCGGAAACGAAAAGGATCGGATGCTGTTTATCCAGGCGGAGCCTTTGGCGGCCTCGGTGGGCATTGCGGCCATGAAAAAAGAAGGGGAGAGCATCTCCGGCGACCGCAGCTGCTATTTTAAAACAGATGCGGGTATCCTGTGTGTCATCCTTTCGGATGGTATGGGAACGGGTGCCCGGGCGGCGGTGGAAAGCTCGGCGGCGGTGAAGATCCTGGAGGAATTTCTCCGGGCCGGCGTGGAGCCGGAAACGGCCATGCGGCTTCTCAATTCTGTGGAAATGCTCAAAAACGGCGATGACTGGAGTTATGCCACGGTGGATCTGTGCTGTGTGGATCTGTTTACCGGACAGACCTGCTTTTATAAATACGGTGCGGCCCCCTCCTACATCAAGACCGGGCGGGCCATCCGCCGGGTGAAGGGACGCTCTCTGGCGGCGGGGATGTCTGCCGGGGAGGGCAGTGCGCCGGATGTGGTGAAGATGCGGCTGCGGCCGGGGAATGTGGCGCTGATTGCCTCCGACGGCGTAATGGCGGAGGATCAGGACCAGTGGCTGCGGGATGTGCTGGCCGAGGGCGAGGGCAAGGAGATGAAGCTGCTGGCCCGGCAGACGCTTCAGGCGGCGCTGCAGCGCTTTGGAAACTTCGATGATATGACGGCGGTGGCCATTCGGCTGGAGGAACGGCCATGACCGGACAGAATATCTGGAAATTGAGCCAGGATCTGAATAAGAAAAAGCGCCGGCGGTTAGACTGGAAGAAGAAGTCTACCGGGGAGGCGGGAGCAGTGGTCAAAGGCACGAACAAGCGGGTGGTCGTGGTGCGCTCACCCGATCCGAAAATATTTGATGAGGCGATCTTCATTATCCGGGATGATTATCTGCAAAAGAATCCGGATGGGGCAAAGGCGCTTCTGGAGGAAGCCCGGCGGGCGGCGGATGAATATGTGCGAAGCAATGCCGGTGCCGGCCGGCGGCCCATTCCCCGGAAATTTCTTCGTCCGCTGTATGCGGCGGCGGGAGCGGCGGCGGCCGGTGCGGCGTGGCTTGCTGTCCGCTTTGTTGGGGTTTTGTTTTAAAAAATGTCCCTTTGTCTGTTATGTGCGGACAAGGGGATATTTTTGTTGTATTTGCCGGGGGCGAATGGTAAGATAAACTTATGGATATTTTACCGATTTTTAATCAGATGATGGTGCTGCTGATCCTGCTGATCGTGGGTGTGGTATGCGCCAAGACCAAAGTGATCGATAAAGAGGGCAACCGCCGCCTCACCAAATTTGCGGTGGCTGTTTGCCAGTGCGGCATGATCCTCAGCAGCGTGATCAACTCCGAGCTGGGCCTGTCCGGCGGCGAGATCGCAACCATCTTTTTCAGCGGCTGGGCCATGTACGCGGTGCTGATCGTCATTGCCTTTGCCGTCCGGGCGCTTTTGAAGAAAAAGCCGAATGTGAAGGGCGTTTTTGCCTTTATGACCATGTTTGGCAACGTGGGCTTTATGGGCTTCCCTGTGGTGGGGGCCATTTTTGGTGAAAAAGCGGTGTTCTGCGCGGCGCTGTATAACATCCCTTTCAACGTTCTGTGCTACACCGTCGGAATTCTCCTGATCCGCCAGGGCGGGGAAAAGGTGAAATTCAATTTCAAGTCCCTGATCAACGCGCCTCTGGTGGCTTCGGTGATCGCGATCTTGCTTCTGATCATTGACATCCGCTTCCCCCAGCCGGTGGATGAGGCGGTGGGGATGCTGGGCGATATGATCGTGCCGCTGTCCATGGTCATCATCGGCGCCTCCCTGGGGGACATGAAGCTCAGAGAGACTTTTGCGGATTGGCGCTGCTATGTGTTTTCCGCGTTCCGGCTGATCGTGGTGCCGGTGATCGTACATTTTGCCATGCAGCCCTTTATGAAGGATCCCATGCTTCTGGGCATGACCACGGTGCTGGCGGGTATGCCGGTGGCGGCGCTTTCTGTGATGCTTACCATTGAACACGGCGGGGATGAGCGGCTGGCCTCCAAGACGGTGTTTATCTCCACGCTGTTTTCCGTGCTTACCATACCTTTGATCTGCTGGATGCTTTTGTGATATGGAACTTTGCAGTTATAAAGAAATGAAGCCCCTGCTGGAGCGGCATGGCTTCCATTTTTCCAAGGCCAAGGGCCAGAATTTCCTCATCGCTTCCTGGGTGCCGGAGCGCATTGCGGAAGAATGCGGCGCGGACCTGAGCTGCGGCGTGGTGGAGATCGGGCCGGGCGTTGGCTGTTTGACGGAACAGCTTTCCCTGCGGGCCGGGATGGTGCTGGCCTATGAAGTGGACGAGCGGCTTCGCCCGGTGCTGGCGGAGACCCTGGGCCAGCGGGAAAACATTCAGATCCTTTTTGGCGATGCTATGAGCCGGGATATGGCGGCGGATGCGGCGGAATTTCTGCCGGGGCTGAAACCCATGCTCTGTGCCAATCTGCCCTATAACATCACAACGCCGGTGCTGACCAAGGCCTATGAGGCGGGCTGCTTTTCCTGCATTACCGTGATGATCCAGAAGGAAGTGGCCGAGCGCATCTGCGCCAAGCCCGGCACGGAGGCCTACGGCGCTTTTTCGGTGTTTTCCCAATGGTACACGGAGCCGGAGCTGCTCTTTACGGTGGCCCCCGGCTGCTTTATGCCGCCGCCCAAGGTTACAAGCGCGGTTATCCGCATGCCCTGCCGGGAAAACAAACCGGCGGAGGTGGAGGAGAAGTCCTTCTTCCGTGTGGTGCGGGCAGCATTCGGTCAGCGGCGCAAGACCCTGGCCAACAGTCTGAGCAATCTCTGCGGCAAGGAGCTGGCCCTGGAGGCCATCCGGGCCTGCGGCATGGATGAGAGAGTCCGCGGCGAGGCTCTGGGGATCCCGGAGTTTGCCGCTTTGACCAATACAATAGAAAAATTGAAATAATCATGAATCGATGGAGGGAATGATTATGGCTCTTACGACAAACAAGCATGTGACTGAATGGATCGACCGCTGTGTGGCTTTGACCAAGCCTGATAAGGTGGTCTGGATCGACGGCAGTGAGGAGCAGCTGGCCCAGCTTCGCCAGGAAGGCTTCCGCACCGGCGAGCTCATTGAGCTCAACCAGGAACTGCTGCCCGGCTGCGTGTATCACCGCAGCGCGGTGAATGACGTGGCCCGCGTGGAAGGCCGCACCTTTATCTGCTGCGAGAAGGAAGAGGACGCCGGCCCCACCAACAACTGGATGGACCCGAAGGAAATGAAGGAACTGCTCCGGGGCATCTACGACGGCTGCATGAAGGGCCGGACTATGTATGTGATCCCGTATTCCATGTCTATGGTGGGCTCTCCCTTTGCCAAATACGGCGTGGAGCTCACGGACAGCATCTATGTGGTTGTCTCCATGGCCATCATGACCCGGGTGGGCACCGATGTTTACGAGGCCCTGGGCGACAGCCCGGACTTCATCAAGGGCCTGCACGCCAAGGCGGAGCTGGATGAGGAAAAGCGCTATATCGTCCATTTCCCCGAGGAAAACTACATCATGTCCGTCAACTCCGGCTACGGCGGCAACGTGCTGCTGGGCAAGAAGTGCTTTGCCCTGCGTATTGCCTCCTGCCTGGCCCGGGATGAGGGCTGGCTGGCGGAGCATATGCTGATCCTGGGCGTGGAGAACCCCCAGGGTGAGGTGCGCTATGTCTGCGGTGCCTTCCCCTCGGCCTGCGGCAAGACCAACCTGGCCATGCTGATCCCGCCCGAAGCTTATCGGGAAAAGGGCTGGAAGTGCTGGACCGTGGGCGATGACATTGCCTGGCTCCGTCCCGGCGAGGACGGCCGGCTCTGGGCCGTGAACCCGGAATACGGCTTCTTCGGCGTGGCTCCCGGCACCAGCGAGAAGTCCAACCCCAATGCCCTGGCCTCCACGGCGAAAAACTCCATCTTCACAAACGTTGTTCTCAAGCCGGACGGCACCGTCTGGTGGGAGGGCCTGGACAAGAATCCGCCGGAAGGTGCGCTGAACTGGAAGGGCGAGCCCTGGGATCCTGCCGATGGCAGCAAGGGCGCGCACCCCAACTCCCGTTTCACCGCGCCGGCCACCAACTGCCCCTGCATCAGCCCGGAGTTTGATAACCCCATGGGCGTGCCCATCGACGCCATCGTCTTTGGCGGCCGCCGGGCCAAGACTGCGCCCCTGGTCTATGAAAGCCGGGACTGGGCTCATGGCGTGTTCGTCGGCTCCATCATGGCCTCGGAAAAGACCGCCGCGGCGGAAGGCCAGGTGGGTGAAGTGCGCCGGGATCCCATGGCCATGATCCCGTTCTGCGGCTATCACATGGCGGACTACTGGCAGCACTGGCTGGATATGGAGCAGAAGCTCACCAACCCGCCCAAAATCTTCAATGTCAACTGGTTCCGCACCGACGATGAAGGCCATTTCATCTGGCCCGGCTTCGGCGATAACCTGCGTGTCATTGAATGGGTCCTCAAGCGCTGCTATGGGGAAGCGGAGGCCCGGGAGACCGAGATCGGCATGCTGCCCAAGGCGGAGGATATTGACCTTACCGGCCTTTCCGATGTGGATCTGGCTACGCTCCAGGAGCTTCTGAGCGTGGACAAAGAGCTGTGGAAGGAAGAAACGGTGGGCATCCGGGAGTTCTATGGCAAGTTTGGCGATAAGCTGCCCAGAGAGCTGGCGGACTGCCTTGTCACCCTGGAAAATAATCTGAAATAAAAAGCAGAAAAAGTGTTAAACAGGGCTTGACAATCCGAAAGTAAAATGCTATTATAATCGGGCACCAAAACGGTGCCCGATACATGCGCGAGTGGTGGAATTGGCAGACTCGCTAGATTCAGGTTCTAGTGCTCACTCCGGGCGTGCGGGTTCAAGTCCCGCCTCGCGCACCAAAGAAAAGTCTTGAAATCTCAATGGTTTCAAGGCTTTTTTCTTATTTTGCCTAGTCCCCAATCGCCATGATAACACGGCCAAAGACGAAAAACAAGAACAAAATGAAGAACATAATCAAGACAAATCCTCCGATGTACGACACGCTGTAAGTATTCCACCCATAATAATTGATGTGGACTCTTTGTCCTTATCATTTATGTGGGTGTAAATATTCAACGTTGTTGATATGTCCTCATGACCTAGAAAGGCCTGGACTTGTTTTGGTGGCACATGGCGCGCCAGTAGGGAGGCGGCGGTATGGCGCAGATCGTGGAGCCGTAGTCCCTCAAATCTATTCATACCAAGAAACTTTTTTACAGCCCTAGATATGTATTCTGGGCGTGCCTCCTGGCCGTCCTCATGCGCGCATATTTTGCTTTCTTCGGTTGCCCCCTGGGCAATCCTCTTGTGTCGTAGCGCGTCCAGATAAGGGATAGTATTACTTGTTAAGTAAATTACCCTGCGGCTAGCTTCTGTTTTTGTTGCCTCCGCTTCGTATGACTTCCCGGCGTATTCGGTGACGGTGTTACAGATGTGTAATTTCTTATTCTCAATATCAACGTCTTTCCACCGTAGGCCGCATATTTCGGAACGCCTTAACCCATAGCACAATGCCAGAATTACCGCCGCGCGTACTGGCTCCCGCTCCTTGGTTGCGCACGCTAAAAGCATGTTGGCATCTTCTTCTGTTAATGCTTGTCCTGTAAATTTCTTCGCTTTTGGAAGCGTAACGTTTACCAAGTCAAGCACCGTCTTTGTGTCGATTAGACCATCAAGCGCCGCACTCTCTAAAGCTCCACGGATAATAACGCGGTGCTTCTTTAGGGTGCTGGCTGAAAGTGTGTCGGCCAAAGAAGAGAAATACTCTTGAATATGCCGCCGCGTCAAATCTCCCAACTTGATATAACCAAGGCGGGGAATGATTTGTGAGCGGGCATAAACTTTGTATGACTGCACCGTGTTTGGGCGTGCATCAAGCGTTTTCGTTGATAGCCATTCTTCAATACAGTCAGAAAAAAGCGGGTCGGTTTCCATGGGTTTACCGAAGTTAGCCTCATATTCAAGCGCGGTTATGATCTCGCGCATTTTTTCCTCTGCCCGCCTTTTGTTATTGCCCTTTACTTTGTACCTGGTTGATATGGAACGTTGCACAGTTCTCCCGGTGGCTGGGTCTGGAACCCTTGCGCGCACCGTCCATATACCGTGATTATCATGTAAAGAGCCTTTGACCCTTATTAGGCCTGTTGGGCTCGCCAAATCTGCGTGCCTCCTTTCCGTCGGCAAGCCAAGCTGTTACCGCCAGTATAGGGGGCATGGCTTGCATTTATCAAGTGTTTTTTATTGAAGATGTTAATAATTGCTCCTTTCCGCCGTAACCGCGTGGTTATGGCGTTTTTAATGGTTTTGGGCGGTTAAAAATCCTTAAGGCGGCGTTTAAAAACTGCCCGTGGTTATCGCGTTTTCCCATGTTTTGCGTGTGTGGTTTAGACAAAATTAGGCCGCAAAACCAAGTAGCCGGGACGGCTTATTATCATAGATGCAGATAAAAGTCAATACGATGGGTAATATGTTGACGACAATTTGTTGTCAGAAATATCTTTTCTTTCTGGGGGCTTCGCCCGAAGAAGGTTAGGCTCACATTGTTCCAGAGAAAAAGCCATTGATGCTAGATCAGCCTGTAAATAAAAAAGGACTCGCAGACAGAAAAAAAAGCCGTAGCTGTTGCGCGGCAACGATTACCGGCGCTTCCTACATTCTCAAACTTTGCGCCGCCTTTTTCATAGGAAAAAAGAGCTTAAATGCGCGCTATTATCAGCGTTTTTTGCGTTGATGGCAAGAGAAAACTTATTCTCAAACTCTGTAATTGGCCGCTGTTATGAGAAGTGTAGAATTAGATTCTCTACCATGTGCCAGTTATCGCCCATGAAAAGCACTCGCGGGTTAATGAAGATCATCTCTTTCCCCTCGTCTGTCTGGACGGCTATGCAGAATCTTTGCTTCCGTCCATCCTCTAACGGAAAGGTTAGCTCCCGATATGCCCGGCGATAGTCGGCGGCGCTTCGCTGCTTCATTCCCATGGCCGTACAAAATTCATCCATGCTCATTGTGTCCACCTTTTCTATGTCGTCCTCAAATGGATTACGGCACAAAACATTGTACTTAATGTTGATAAATGGGAGCATTAGAAAGACTGCACCTAGATAGTGGTGAGCCCTGGCCGGGGTGGCCTCGTACAGCCGTCGCATTTGTTTAATAAAAATCTTTGTTCGTCCCTCGCTATACCCGGTGACGGATAGCCGCCCACGACCGAAAAGACGTTGGGAGGGGTGCAAGCTTCCGTCGCTTGATATCGTTAAATATCCCTCCCCTGTGACCTTTGCCCAGAATCTATAAAAGGTTGCGGGGGAAAGCTTTAGCAATCCCTGTGCGTCTGCCTTTGTCATAACGGTGCGCTGTGTTTTCATCAAACGCCCGGAATAGTCCAGAAAGGTACATAAGTAAATTAGGCGGGCTATCGTTTCCCTGTCTAGGTTGATCGGTGGCTCGTCGCGGGAAAACTTTGAAATGAAGTAGCCGCCTAACTCTGTTTCGGCAACCCTTTTGGCTTCGCGGTAAAATTCCCGCTCGTCCCGCTCCTTGGCGTTTTGCTTTCGCCGTTGATCTGCCGCCCGCTTTGCCGGGGTTATGATGCTAGAGCCGGACGGCACGATGTACAACAATGCCGGGCTTGTTTCTCCTGTGGTTAGGTCTACGGCGGCGGGCTCGCCGTCTATGTCTGTATAGGCGTAGCGGGCCGGGTCGCCTTCTAGATAGTCAATAGAATTTGTCTTTGATTCGGCCAATAGACAAACCTCCTTTGTTAATGATGTTTGCGCCCATAAAGGGCGGGGAAGCGTCCTGTTGTCCCTGTGGTCTACGGATCCCACGTAGTAGCTCCACAAGGCCAGTATTTGAAGTTGTCAAGGTGCATGTGTTTCTGTGAGGCCGTACAACGCGCGCTGTGGCGTTTTGGGTGTTTTGGTGGGTGGTGTAGCCGCGAGGGCGTGAAATGCGTTACAGGGGCTTCTAGAGGCCTTAAAACGCAAAGCGGCCGCAACCTACCAGAAGTAACCATCTCCAAGTTACCTCCAAGTAGTGTCGCGACCGCCTCCGGCTAGTCTCTGCGCCGATGTGGTGAAAACCGCCATCGGGTTAAATGCAACGACCTATTCAATTAACCTCCCAACATTATGTTGGATTTTAAATTATAGCACAGCCTGTAATCTGTGTCAACCATCTTTTGTAGACCACATTGCCATGGGAGGCGAAGCGACTATATGCAAGAACACTCCCCGAAAGCCCCGGATAAACCAAAACCGGCCCCGCATAGTGCAAGGCCGGTCTAGCTGTCCTGGTGGGCTTGTTCAACGAAACGCTTCTACAAGTTCCATAATTGCGTCTGCTTGTGTCCTGTTCACTCCCAAGGCGCGCCGGACAGAGTCAAGCGGGGAGGAAAGCGCGTCTTGCTTTGCCTCTGTGCCGATGGCCTCAACCGCGTCAAACAGTTGGTCAATACAAGAGCCACATACAGAAAGAGTGATCTTGTCGCCGTCATGGCTGCTACTGCCATAACCGCCAATAATGCTAATTGATGAAAGGGCATAGACTGCGCTTCCGCATAGTTCGCAAGATTTATGATCTACGTTCTGCACTTTGCACCTCCTTTCTTAAAATTCAAAGAACACGCAAAGCGTGTACCATGTCCGTGGACTGTCTTTGTTGGTTGGGTCAAGACAACAAACGCGGACGATCTCGCTTCCTCCGACACTCGGCGTAATGTCAATACGTTCAACAAAGTCAAACCGTACCCAATTCTCACCACTACGGAGAAAGACAAGACCAGCGGTGGGGAGGATGGTTAGCTCATTCATGGCGTGGGCGAAACTGATAGTTAGGTTGTGGGCGCTCCGTTGATCTTCGCTTGTATAGAAAACCTTTTTGATTTTCTTCCCCTCGAAATGCTTTTTGGCTTCCAGAATGTCAAGACGCTCTCTCATGGCGTGTGCTCCTTTTTGATTGTTCTTTGGTTGATGTGTTCCCGATATCTCCGCACCATTAACCGCAAAGGGGGGTACACCCGCCCGGCTGCGGGGTCGTGTGGTAGCCTCTGCGGCATGCTAGCGTACATGTATAGCCAGAGGGGCAACATTAACGGAAAGATTAGCACCGGGAAGCTGTGCTCAATTTGCGCGCCTGGAACGTTACGCCTTGCTGTCTGCAAGTTTGTAAAATGTGGTGCGCTTCATCCCGGTTAACTCCATTGCCTTTTTTGCCGTAATCAAACCGGCATGCCATTGCACCATGACGCTGTCCCAATTCTCCGGCCTTGATGCTTTGGGGCGACCAAAAGAAACGCCTCGCGCCTTTGCTGTTGTAATGCCCTCTGCTTGCCGCGTCTTTATCGTTTCCCGCTCCTGCTGTGCAATCGTCCCTAGTACCTCGATTAGAATATTATTGACCATATCGAAAACCCACTCTTGACCCTCTGGCCAGTCCATTAACGTGGTGGGGAGGTCAAGCACTTTGACACGGATATGGTTGTCTTTAAAATATTGGAGCTCGTTCTTGATATCGTTTTTGCTTCGGCTTAATCTGTCCAGAGACTTAACAACCAATGTATCACCTGGGCGAAGCATAGCCGCCTTTAGTGCTGTATATCCTGGGCGGTTTAGGTCTTTGCCGGACTCCTTGTCCGTGATGATCTCCCGCTCGGAAGCACCCAGCGCAGTAAAGGCTGCTATCTGTCTGTCAAGATTCTGCTCCTTTGTGCTGACGCGGGCATAATAGAATGTTCTGCTCTCCATGT
Source organism: uncultured Oscillospiraceae bacterium (assembly GCA_964605075.1). Lineage (GTDB taxonomy): Bacteria > Bacillota > Clostridia > Oscillospirales > Oscillospiraceae > CAJOIG01. The sequence continues at coordinate 26,758 of CAZSAX010000002.1, read as the reverse complement.
TGCTTGACCTCCGATATGTATTCATAAAAGTTAATCACTTTGCGGATATGTCCCAAAAGCTAAAAGGGGACATTTACGGACGCGGGGGAGCGCCTATAATTACGTGTTCGGAAACGTAGACAATTACGGACAGAAAGACACGGCCCACACGGAGGGATTGACCGAGGGCGCGTTATATACTCCTTTCATCTCTGCCAGAGCGGGAGAGATCAAAGCAATATATAAATGACAGCTTGGCTTGCATTGCAAAATAATTGAAATGAAGAACAAAAGAAGAACAAATACCCATGATATGCAATGTGGGGTGGTTATGGGATGTTTCCTCTTTTTTAATATGTATATAACAAGAAAAGGCCTTTGTTATGCGAATAGAAATAGATTCAGGTTCTAGTGCTCACTCCGGGCGTGCGGGTTCAAGTCCCGCCTCGCGCACCAAATTGAAGTCCTGAAAGCCTTGATAACATTGGCTTTCAGGATTTTGTTTTATCCGACCATGTTGCTTGCCGACACGCGAACGAACAAAAATTCTAACGTAATTCTAACACTTCATTTTTTGAAGAACGCCACGTTTTATATGTATTCCGCAAGGCATCCAGACGAAAACTTGTTTTTCGACCGGGTGCCATTCTTTTTTCTAACGCAAAAAATGGGGACCTCGTTGTTGAGATCCCCATTTTTTATTTCCAATCTGGCCATCAGAATACTATTTTGAAATCACAAGGCGGCGCTGCTCCCAGCGGTTTGAGAGGAAATAGATCCCGCCCCAGATGACGGTGACATAGCCGGCCAGCGTGTTTCCGAGAAAAAAGCCCAGGGCTCCCATGCGGAAGGTGTAGCCAAGGAGAAAGGACAGCACCAGCCGCGCCACCACACCATCGATCACGGAGATGATCAGATTCAGCTTTGCGTTTCCAACACCGTTGATGAGGCCGATGGTGGGGCACATAAGCGTCAGCGACAGAATGGCCAGGCAGCAGACTTTCATGAAGTCCGGGGCCATGGAAAGCACCTCCGGGTCATCGGTAAACAGGCCGAAGATCCATTGCGGTGCCGCGAGGAAAAGAATGATCAAGGCGGCGCAGAAGATCAGACTCAAGCCGGTGGCGCACCAAACGGTGCTGCGTACCCGGGCTTTGTCTCCTGCGGCAAAGCATTGGCCCACCATGGAAGCGGTTCCGTCGTTCATGGCCATGGAGATGATGCTCATGATGTGTTGGATCTTCTGGCTGATACCGGTGACGGCCACGGCCAGAACGCCGAGGCTGTTGATTTGCGCGCTGACAAACAGAAAGGAGCCGTTGATGAAGAAGGTTTTGGAGGCGATGGGCGCACCGATGGAAAGAAGAGCGGCCAAATGGCGGCGGCTGGGGACCAGACTCCGGAGGTGAAAGTCGAAGCCGAACTCTGCCCGGCGCCGATACAGATACACCAGAGCAAAAAGACAGGCGGCTGACTGGCCCAGAATGGTGGCCCAGGCGGCACCGGCCACACCCCAGCGGAATCTGGCAATGAAAAGATAGTCCAGAACGATATTAATAACGGTGGCAATGGCCACGAAAATGGTGGGACTTCGGGAATCTCCCATGCCGCGAAGCACACCGGAAAGACCGTTGTAAAGGGAAATCAGAACATTCACCGCCGAGCAGATGACCACATAGCGCACTGTCTCCGGCAAAATGGCTTCCGGCGTATTCATCAGGCGCAAAATGGGGCCGGCCAGAGGGATAATGAGCATAAGCACGGCGCCCACCAGAATCGAAAGAGTAATGGTGTTGCCGATAAGGCGGTTCAGATCCTCTTTTTGTCCACTGCCCACCGCCTGGGCCGTGCAGATCTGACCGGCGGTGGCCACGCCCATGAAAAAGCTGAACATAAGGGTGGTCAGTTGGCCGCCCACGCTGACGGCGCTGAGGGCATCGGTGCCGGCAAAGCGGCCGATAAAGAACATGTCCACCAGGTTGAAAGCCACCTGGAAGGCGTTGGCCAGCATGATGGGAAGCGTGAAGCGGATGAGTTTGATGGGGATATGTCCCTGCGTAAGATCAAGAGACATTGAGCTTTTGTTTTCCACGGAAAAGACTCCTTATTGGTCGACAATGGCTTCGATGCGATGGCATCGGCCGGAAAAATAATAGAAGAGACAGAACAGGGCTACGGCAAACGAGGTGATGGGGGTGGCCAGTGCGACTCCGGCGATGCCTTTGCCCATAACAATGCCGATAAGGTAGGTGGCAGGAACCCGGAAAAGCAGAGAACTGCAGATGCTGATACCGGCTGGCAGAGCAGCATGACCGGAGCCGATGAGATAGCCCACCAGGGCGCCCTGGAAGGGAATGAACAAAAAATCAAAGCTGCAGAGCCGAAGATAAACCGATCCCAGTTCGATCATCTTGTCGTCGCCGCCGAACATGCGCATAAGGGCTTCGGGAAAGGCTTCAATGGCGGCGAAAAGAAGAAGGTTGATGCCGAAGATCAAAGCGAGGCCGATGCCCATGGTTTTCAGCGCCCGGTCCCGTCGGCCGGCGCCGAAATTCTGCGCGCACATGGCGGCAATGGCGTTGCCCAGGGCGATGCTGGGCAGGACCGCAAAGAGGGTCACTTTCTGGCCGCCGGCCATGGCGGCGGCTGCCTCGACGCCCAGGGTATTGGTGATGGCGGTCATGATGGAAAAGGCAAAGGAGCCTACGGTATTCTGCACCGTGGTGGGGATGCCCACCCGCATGAGAAGTGCCAGACTGTCTTTATGGATGCGGAAATTTTTCAGCCCAAAGGAAAACACAAAGTCCCTGCGTTTCAGATAAAGCAGGCAAAGCAGCATACTGCAGCCCTGGGCGATGACGGTGGCCAGGGCCGCACCCAAAGCGCCCATGCCCATGCCGCCCACAAAGACCAGATCCAGAACGATGTTGATGACGCAGGCGATGCATACGAACAAGAAGGGGTTGCGGCTGTCGCCCATGCCCCGCAAAATGGCGCTGAGCAGGTTGTAGCCAAAGATGAACACAAAGCCGATCACGCTTACCAGATAATAGTCTGCGGCCTCGCTCCAGGATTCCGCCGGTACCTGAAGAAGGGTCAGGATGGGCTTGCGCAAAAAAAGGAAGACCAGGGTCAGGATCAGGGCCAGAAGCATTATGAAGCTGCACAGGGTACCAATGATTCGCCGGAGCTGTTCCCGGTCGTTCCGACCGGCAAACTGGCCGATAAGGACGGTGCCGCCGTTGCAGAAGCCGATGGCCATGTTGGTGATCAGCGATACAAAGATTGCGCCGGTGTTGACACCGGCCAGGCTGGCGGTGCCGGCAAACTGGCCGATGATGATCATGTCCGCCATGCCGTAAAGATTTTGCACAAGGCTGGAAAGGACAAAGGGAATGCTGAATACGAAAAGCTGGCGGACAACGCTGCCCTGCACCAGATTGTTTTCAAGTTTTCTCATGTTATTACCAAAACGAAAGAATATGCTCCCCGCTGACAGACACATGGTCTCTCGGGGAGCATATGGATTTCTGTCAGTCGTCGATGACGTCGCCGCCGTAGCTGCGGTTCTGGGGCAGGATCACGTCAAACTTGTTGTAGCCGGGGGAATAGGAGTTTTCATCGTCCATGTGCGCATAGGGCACAGGGGGATCTACTGTGTGCTGGACGGGCTGCCACATGTTCCATTCCTTGTGTTTTTCTTCCTTATCGGAACGGGGAGGACCGTGGTCTTCCATGGCACCTTCGTCATCCGGTGCGCTCCGGGGGGGGCCGAGGGGGGCGCCGCTCTTGCAGCGCTGATACATGGATCGGGCCCAGTTTTCTTCGTCCAGACCGCCGGCGATGTCGGGGCAGACCTGTTCGTGGGCCCACCACCATTTGCCGTCGCTGTAAACAAAGTCGGAACCGTAGCGCTCCCACAACCACCAGCCGGAACGGGTCTGACCATCTTCACCGAAGCGGTTCATCATGGTGCCGGGGGTGAGGTACCAGCTGCGGGCGGTGAGGCCGTCGTCGGCCACTTCGATCACGGGGGAAGCCAGAACGTGGCTGGCACCCCAGTTGGTGCTCCGGCGGTCATGGCCGTCCTGCTCACCGCCCCACCATCTGGCGAAGCGACCGGAGCCGAACATGTCGTCGGCAGCCTGGCCGCAGTGGGCGGAAAACATTTCCTCAAAGCCAATGAGGCGGCCCCAGCCGTGGCCCCAGGTGGTGTCGGTGGAACGAAGCCAGAAAACGCCGTATTCCTCGCGGCCGTAATTCACGCCGTGGAGATAGGCATGGCGGCCTTTCAGTTCTTCCACCATCTGGCCGGCGGCCACGTTGCGGATGCGCTGTTCTCGGGAGAGTTTGGTATTCATATTCTGCCGCTCCTTTCTCAGACGATGCGATCGTAGTATTTTTTGCCGATCTTGCCCCGGGCGCCGTAGCCCTCCTCTTCCTCGTAGGTGCGGTAGGGCGCGGGCATATCGAAGTAGATGTATTCCCAGCCGAACATGTCGTCATAAACGTCAAAAGGCTTGGTGGGGTTGCCGTGGTGGCGGGTGAATTCTGCGTTCTGCTCGGGGGTGAGCCAGCGGCCTACCTTTTCGTAGTCCTTGCCGGCTTCGATGGAGAAGTCGTGCTGATAGACCAGGTGCCAGATGCGCCAGTCGTCGCCCTCCTTGATGAGCTCGATGAAGCAAAGGCCGATCTCGAAATAGGATTTGGAGGTACCGTCGGGTTTGCCGGTGGCCTCCATGCCTACGTCGTAGCAGAGGTAGCGGGCGGTCTGGCCGTCATCGGCAATGAACAGAAGCGGGGTGGTGCAGTCGTGAAGCAGAGTTTTGCCCAGGCCCAGGTCAGCGCCGGTGTAACCCTTTTCGGGGCGGGCGTCCTGGAAAGCCTTCAGATCGGCCTTGCATTCGTCTTCATACTCGCCGACGAAGTGACGGACGATCTCTTCCATGCCCACATAGAAGCCGTTGTTTTCGCCAAAGCTGGCGTCTCTCTGGTTGTGGGTCTTCTGCACCCAGTATTTGTCCAGCGCCTCGCGGCGTTCGCCGTTGGACCAGGCAAACATGAACCGGGCAACCATATCCTGCAGGTATTCCTTTTCCCACATACGGACGATGTATTCGTCCTCGGTATAGACTTTCTTGTTTTCTTTAAACATTATCGAAGCCTCCTGTTCACATTCCGTAGCTGAACGTGTCGGCAAAAGTCTCATAAGGCTCGGGGACTTTGGGGGACTTGGTGAAAGGCCGATCCGTATAGTAGTTTTCCATCAGGGTGACTTTGACCGTGGGTTCGGGCATGCGGAAGTCCTTCAGGGGAGCGTAGACCTCCAGTTCCGGGAACTTTTCCGGTTCGGTGCCGAAGGGCGTGCCGCACTGCACATCCACATTGCGCAGCCACTGCATGTGCCAGATCTTCCACTGGCCGTCTTCCATCACATAGTCCACGGCAGCCCAGCCGAAGAGCCAGTAGGCCAGGGGGCCGCAGGCGGTCACGCGGCTGTAGGAACCACGGATATTGAAAAGAGCCTTGGCCGTCAGACCGTCATCGGCGATCTCGATGACCTGAGAGTCAAAGGGAATGTAGGACATGGCGCCCACGCCGTACAGCTCCTTGTCGGGCATTTCCCCCAGCTTGTCGGGGAAATCTTTCAGGACGCATTGGGCGGCCAGGGCGATTTCTTCGCCCAGGGCCTTGTAGTAACCGGAAACAGCTTCCGGGCCCACATACCAGCCTTCGTTGACGCCCAGAACAACATCGTCCCGGCGGCTCCAGTAGCGGTCGTAGATCTGGGCTTCTTCCCGGACGGAATAGTCCGCGGAAATACGGCCCATGAGGTTGCGGATATCTCGCCGCCACTCCAGACGCTCAAGCATGGCGTCGGGGTAAAGTTTGCTCATTTACGCTTTCCTCCTGTTTTTCGTTTGGTTCAGTCCTCGCGGAGCTTGCCGAAGGGGTTGTCCGCGTTGTGAGCGCTGTGATCGGCCACGGCCACGTGATCCACATGGATGGTCACCTGGTCGGTGGGATCCCAGCGGCCGGGGGAATACTGCTTGTCATCGGGCACGTCCCGCAGGCAGGTATAGGGGTCCGGGGCGGGGGTGGTGTCCTGCACGGTCTGGACAATGGTGTAGTCCGCGTGGAAAAGGCCAGGTTCTGTCAATTGGGCCGGGCGGCCGCCCAGTTCGCCCACGGTGCAGTCCTTTTCCATATAGTCCAGATAGCGGTTGCGGGCCCAGTTGCCCACATCGTAGTCGCCGGCGATGTCCGGGCAGACCTGCTCATGGAACCACCACCAGCGGCCGTCCTTATAGACAAAGTCAGAGCCGTAGCGCTCCCACAGCCACACGCCGCCGCGGTGCTTGCCGTCAAAGCCGATGGGGCCGGTCAGGGTGCCGGGGGTGAGATAGGAAGCCCGGGCGCTCTGGCCGTCTTCCGCCACCTCGATCACGTCGCTGGCCAGCACGTGCACGCCGGAGCAGCCGGAGGAACGGATGTCGTGGCCCATGTATTCGGGGAAGTTGATGCTTGTTTCACCAAAGCTGTGCATAGCCATCCGGTCGGTATGGCCCACGCTGTTGAGATAGACCTCGTCAAAGCCGACCATGCGGCCAAACTGGTGCGCCCAGGTGCAGTTTTTGGATTTCAGCCACATATAGTCCCACTCTTCCCGGGAGTAGCTGACGCCGTGGAGATAGGCATGGCGCGCCTTGAATTCTTCCACGGTCTGGCTGCCGATGGCGTTGTGAATGCGCTGTTCAAATGTCAGATCTTTTTTGCTCATGTTATGCTCCTTTTCAGCGCTTGTCCCGTTCGTAGTACATTTTGCCGAGATTGCCGTCCGGACCGTAGCTGCGCTCGGGGGTCATGGTGGCATAGGGGCGGGGCATATCGTACCACATATTTTCCCAGCCGAAGAAGGGATTGTATACCTCCCGGGGAATGGTGGGGCTGCCGAAGTTTACAAACAGGGGATCTTCTTCCGGGGGCTGCCGCACAGGCACCTTGGCGTAGTTTTCGCCGGCGGTGATGGTGTGGTCATGCTCCAGGGATAGATGCCAGATCTTCCACTGGCCGTTTTCTTTGATCAGGTCGGCATGGATCAGACCAAGGTCCATGTAGGTTGCGGCACTGCCGTCGGGCCTGCCGGTGGATTCAAAGCCCAGGTGATAGCCCAGATACTGGGCGGTTTTTCCGTCGTCGGCAATATAGACCAGGGGCGTGGTGGAGGTGTGCATGGAGGCACAGCCCAGGCCAATATCACCCGGAATGCCGGCCGCTTGATAGGGGGCCAAAGCATCTTCACGCTGCCTGGCGCGGTAGTCCACATAGTGGCGGGCGATTGCATCCATGCCTACATAAAAACCGTTGTTGTAACTCAGAGAAGCGGTCTTTTGGTTTTCCGGATCCTGCACCCAGAGAGCATCCAGCTCTTCCCGGCGCTGCTCATTGGAGGAATAGTAGCTGTGGCGGTTGATGGTTTTGAGCACATTTTCCTTGTCCCAGATGCGGACAACGAGCTCTTCGGGGCTAAAATCTCTGCTCATAGATGCGCTCCTTTCTTAAAGACCGTAGCTGAAGGTATCAGCAAAGGTGGCGTAGGGTTCCGGCATGGCCGGACCGGGAGTAAAGGGCCGCTCGGCACTGTAGGGGGCGCGAAGGATTGCGGGGATATTGGGCTCGGCATAGCGGAAATCCTTCATGGCCGCGAAGGCCGGAATCTCTTCGTAAACCTTGGGTTCGCCCACCCAGGGGCTGCCGCAGGAGCGGTCGATCTCCCGGAGATACTGCATGTGCCAGATCTTCCAGTCTTCGCCCTCCCTCACAAAGTCAACGGCAAACCAGCCCCACTCCCAGAAGCCCTGAGGGCCGCCGGCGGTCAGCAGGGAATAGGAACCGCGAACAGTCCAGAGCCCCTTGGCCGTAAGGCCGTCTTCGGAAAGTTCGATGACAGGGGTGTCCACCGGGCGATAGGTCATCATGCCCACGCCGTAGACCTCTTCCTCGCTCTTGTTACCCAGAACTTCGGGAAAAGCGGCCTGGATCAGGCGGCTTTCAAGCGCGATGCGCTCCGCTTCCGAGGCGTAGTAGGCGGCCACGTTTTCCGGGCCGGTGAACCAGCCGGTGTTGATGCCAAGGCAGACATCGGGCCTTGTGCTCCAGTATTTTTTAAAGATTCCGCCCTCTTTCTTCAGCGTGTAATCCTGTGAAAGGCGGCCCATCAGATTTTTGATCTCGCGCTGGTCTTCCCAACGGGACAAAAGCTCTTCCGCAGTGAAGGATCTGGCCATGGTATTGCTCCCTTCTTGAAAATGGCAGTTTTATATTTTAATCATATCGCAGGTTCATTTTGGTGTAAAACCGAAAAAACGCAAGGGAACTGTGCGCTGAGTGCACAATACTCTTGCGGCGATGAACGGAGTGTGTTACCATATAATACAGAGAAGGCGAATTTTTCGCAGGATCAAAGTGAGAAAGGTAGAACGACTTTGACACTGGAACAGATACAGTATTTTGTGACATCCGTGGAGAAAGAAAGCTTTTCTGCGGCCGGGGAGGCGCTGTTTGTGAGTCACTCCTCGGTGAGCCGCGGGGTGTCTGTGCTTGAAAACGAACTGGGAGTCAAACTTATGGTGCGTGGACGGAAAAAGCTGCTTTGCACCGAGGCCGGAGAGATGTTTTACCGGCGGAGCAAACTCCTTCTTCAGCAGGCGCGGTCGCTGAAGGACAGTATGGCGGAGTTTCGCCAGCGTCAGAAGCTGCAGCTTTGCAGCATCGGCATTTTTGCGCCCCGATTTTTTGAGCTTTGCCGCAGCTTTCAGCAGCAGCATCCGGAAGTGGAAATGAGCATAACGCCGGAAGATCAGCGGGCGGCGGTGGAAAAACTGCGGTCCGGCAGCGTGGACATGGCGCTTACCTTTTCCTATTCCATGCCTCTGGACGGCACCTTTGACTCCCTGGTTCTGGAACAGGGCTGTTTCTGCGCTCTGGTTTCCCCGCGGCACGAGCTGGCAGACCGCAGCTTTCTTACCGATGAGGAGCTGGCTGCCCGCAGCGATATTCTGGGGGAGAATCCCTTCCACAGCGACCGGGAACGCCGCCGGGATGAGTCCTGGGATCTGCAGTCGAACCTTTTGCGTATCAAAACCGGCAACGGCATCACGGTTCTGCCGGAACATGCGGCGGCGGAACATGGCCATGGCTGCGTGCAGATTCCTATCCGCGGAAAGGTGGAATACCAGCTGATGCTGGTCTGGGATCAGGAGAACCGCTCCCGGGCTCTGGCAGAGGCGGTGGCCTTTTTCCGGCAGAGTCTTGAGGATACGCCGGAGATAACTTAATATCGATTCGGGATACATGAGACAGGAGCATAGCTTTGAAGCTATACTCCTGTCTCTAAATTGCTATTTGACACTAATTTGTCAGAAAATTATACTGAACACAGATGGATGAAGTCCATGGATGCATCGTTTTTTACCGAAGCAAAAGATCCTGTTTTTCCGGGAAGCACAGGGTGAGATAACGGGTGATCTCCTCACTCATATGCTGGAAATACTCCGTGGCAAAGTGGGAAAAGGTGCGGATTTCTTCGGAAGAATCCTCTTTCCGAACCCGGTAGAGGTGGATCCGCCGGTTGCAGCGGGGCTGGTCCACCAGATGGATGCGCTGGCGGGTCTTTTCGGGCAGTCGCTGCCAGCTGTGCAGCGCCAGATGCGCCGGAAGGAATGTGCAGGTGTTGAGCTGGTTTACCAGTTCGTGCACCCGCTGGGAGCGGGTGCTGCGGTAAATGACAATGGGTACGAAGCCGGCCAGACTGGTGCATCGCAGGAAGGTGGCATAAGCATCCTTGCCGCCCTCGAAAATGGCAAAGTGCTGATTCTGGTAATCGGCCAGACGAACCGGCGCTGTGGCCGGCTCCAGGGATTCCGGCAGATGAAGCAGCAGCGGCTCCACAACACAGGCGATCTCCTCCAGCTCCATTTCCTCCAGCGGGCAGAGGGTCAGAGCAAAATCCACATGGCCGTTGAGAAGAAGCGAGGCGATCTCGTCCGGATCCACATTGACTTCTGTGAGTGTCAGGTTGGGGTGCGCCAGCGCAAACTGCTCCACCAGCATGTTGGGCACGCCGTCAAAGGTGGAGGCCAGGCGGATGCCGGCACCGGCGCCGGTGCGCATATTCTCCAGACACTGCCGGCCGCGGGAAAGAGCATCCAGAGCCATCTCTACATACACGAGGTAGGCCTCGCCCAAAGGGTTGAGGGTGAGCTTGGAGGCTTTGCGGTCAAACAGCTGTACGCCCAGGTCGTCTTCCAGACGCTTGATGACCTTGGACAGGGTCGGCTGGGCAATGTGAAGTTTTTCGGCCGCTGCGGTGATGTTCTGTGTCTGTGCCACGGTGTGGAAATAGTGTAGTTGTGTCAGTTCCATGAAGTCCCTTCTTTCGGAACAAGCCGGCCGGGGCCGGGGATTGTGGATTTTGACTGCATATTAACACAGGGCGCTCCGGCTGTCAAAATCTTATGTTCGTATATCTGATTCCGTGATGGAATCTGTATATAACAATTAAATCTTAAGAAAAGGAGACAACAAAATGAAAAAGACACTGGCTCTGCTTCTGGCTCTGGTTCTTTGCTTTACGCTGCTTGCCGGCTGCGGAAGCGAGACCGAAGCTCCCGAGGCGGAAGAAACCGTCACCGAAGCCGCTGGCGAAGCGGCCGAAGCTCCCGAGGCTGCTGCGGAGGATGACGGCCCCGTGACCGTCACCATCGGCGCGACCTATGCCCGCTATGTTGGCGTGTTCGACCTGGCCCAGATCGCCAACGACCAGGTGGCCCTGCCTGCCGGCTATCTTGTCTATGACACCCTGATCCGCATGGAGGTCATGGAAGACGGCACCAGCGACTACTACTCCGACATCCTGGAAGAGATCTACATTGATGAGAACCAGGAAAACCTCATCATGGTCCTCAAACCCGGCGTTTACTTCTCCAACGGCGAAGAGATGGACGGCTATGACCTGATCTACTCCATGGAGCGCAAGGGCACTCACACCCGACTGGCTAGCGACTATGCCATGTTCGATTTCGACAACGCGGTCGTTGACGGCTACACTACCACCATCCCCCTGAACTCCTATCGCGGCGACTGGATGGTCAAGCTGGAAGCCACTGTTGTTATGAACTACGACTGGATCGTTGAGCATGGCGGCGACCCCGATCCCGCCGGTGCCAGCAACGAGCCCTATGACTGGACCGATCCCGAACTGGTCTGCGGTTCCGGCCCCTACAAGGTCACCGAGTATGTTACCGATGACCACATCACCTACGAAAAGCGCGATGACTGGTGGCAGGCGGATACCGCCGATGCCGACGTGGCCCAGCCCGATGTCATCATCACCAAGGCCTATGCCGACGCTTCCACCATGCTGGTGGACTACCAGAACGGCGTGCTGGATGCCGTTCTCGGCCTGAACGAGACTCAGTACAACCAGATCGCCAACGATTCTTCCATGGGCACTGCCGTTGCCACCACCTCCAAGAGTGTTGTGTGGCTGGTCATGGACGTGGACAACACTCCCGAACTGCAGAATGTTGAGCTGCGCAAGGCCATTGCCATGGGCACCAAGATCGACGACATGGCTATCGTGGGCTACGGCTCCCTGGCTCTGCTTCCCGATGGCATGTTCTCCACTGCCACGCCCTTCGGCTCCGAAGGCTATACCTTTGAATACGATCCCGAGACCGCGGCTCAGATGGTCAAGGATCTGGGTTATGAAGGCCTGACTCTGCCCATGATCTGCGACTCCGGCGTGTCCGGCATGGCGGAAGTCTGGCAGGAGCAGATGCGTCAGATCGGCATCAACATCGATCTGCAGGTTTATGACGTTATGACCTGCATCCAGTACTGGCTGACCCCCGGCTCTACCGCGTTCCAGTTCCTGGGCAACGATAACGCCAACGTCCCCGGTGACCCCTCCACCGCTATGTCCAATATGTGGTCCGGCACTGACCTTGCGGCTCTGCGCAAGACCGGCGAGGAGTGGAATGCCCTCGTTACCGAAGCTATGAACGGCGCTACCACCGAAGATCGCCGGGCTTCCTATGACGAGATGCAGGAATTCAACATGGAGAATGTCTACTGCGTTCCCATTGTTGAATGGCAGAGTGCTTACGCCTTCGGCGCCAACGGCGTGATCAAGGATCTGACCGTTGTTATGCCCGAAAGCTGCAACCTGCGCCGCATCGTTGTGGAGTAATTCTTTCAGCACCGGCGTCAACTGCCGGGGACTGAAATAGCGTGACCCCGACTCCGGCTCCGGGGATTTCCCGGAGCCGGAGTTCCTGTATTCCAAAGGAGGAACTACCGGACAGGCTGTCTCTGCTGCGGACGGCTTGTCCGGTGGTCCCTCCACCAATCCTGTTGTCAGATAGGAGAACTGATATGCTCAAGTACATTGGCAGACGGCTTCTGGTCATGATCCCGGTGCTTCTTGGCGTGCTGATCATCGTGTATGCACTCAGCTGCTTTATGCCCGGCGACCCTGTCCGGAATGCTCTGGGAACGAACAACTACACTCAGGAACAGTATGATGCGATGGCGCGCCAGATGGGGCTGGACCGGCCTTTTATTGTACAGCTGGGCGACTATCTGTGGGGCGTTATCACCCGCTTTGACCTGGGGGATGCCTATTCCACCAAGCAGCCGGTGACAGAATCCCTGTCGCTGCGCGTTGGTGTGAGTATCAAGCTTGGTCTGATGAGCCTGTGTCTGGCGGCGCTGATCGGTATACCCATCGGTATCTTTTCGGCCATCCGGCAGAACACTGTGGCGGACTATATCATCACCACGCTGTCTATCATCCTGGCTTCGCTGCCGGCCTTCTGGCTGGCCATGGAGTCCATCCAGATCTTTGCGGCCAAGCTCCATGTGCTGCCGGCCTCCGGACTGACTTCCTGGAAGCACTACATACTGCCGGTGACCTGCTCGTCCATGATGACGCTGGCGTCCCTGGTGCGTATGACGCGCTCCAGCATGCTGGAAGTCATCCGTCAGGACTACATTCGTACCGCCCGCAGCAAAGGTATGAAAGAAAAGCGTGTCATCTTCAAGCATGGCCTGAAAAACGCCCTCATCCCCATCATCACCGTGGTGGGCAACCAGGTGGGCATGGTGGTGGGTGGCTCCATCATCGTGGAGACCATCTTCAACATCCCCGGCATGGGCATGCTCATGATGGGCGCCATCAACCAGCGTGACTATCCGCTGATCATGGGTGTGACTTTGGTGACGAGCATCTTTGTTTGTGTCTGCAACCTGCTGGTGGACATTATCTACAGCATGATCGACCCGCAGATTCGCGGACAGTTTGCATCCTCGAAGAAACGCCGGAAAGAAAAGCCGGCTGAAAAACAGGAGGTGGCAGCATGAGCGCAAAGAGCAAAAAGAAAGACGGCGCCGCGGCGCCTTCGGTGGAAGTTCTGCAGAAAAGCAACCAGTGGCGAGATGTTTGGATCCGTCTGCGCCGCAACAAATTGGCCATGGTGGGCATGGTCATTGCCATTTTGCTGGCGCTGATGGCTATCCTGGCCCCCTGGGTCGCGCCTTATGACTACCAGGAGCAGAGCATTGCCGACCGGCTGCAGCTGCCCAGCGCCGCCCATCTTCTGGGCACGGACAACATGGGCCGTGACATCCTCAGCCGCATCATCTACGGCGGACGCATCAGTCTGCTTGTGTCGCTGATAGCGGTGGCGGTGTCGCTGGTGATCGGTGGTCTCCTCGGTGCGGTATCCGGCTATTTCGGCGGGATCGTGGACGCGGTGATCATGCGTCTGATGGATATTATGATGGCCATTCCCGGTATTCTTCTGGCCGTGTGTATTTCGGCGGCTTTGGGCGGCGGTGTGTGGCAGACGGCTCTGGCCATTGCGGTGGCCGGCATTGCCGGTGTCTGCCGTCTGGTGCGCGCCCAGACTCTCACCCTTCGCAACAAGGAATACATAGAAGCCGCCCGTGCCTCCGGTGCCGGCACCATGCGTATTCTCCTTTCCAACATCATCCCCAACTGCCTGGCCCCCATTATCGTTAACACCACTATGAGCATTGGCGGCAACATCATGATGATCTCTGCCCTGAGCTTTGTTGGCCTGGGCGTGCAGCCGCCCATTCCCGAGTGGGGCGCGATCTTGAACTCCGGCCGTGAATATGTGACTACCTTCTGGCCCCTCATCACATTCCCCGGCATCGCCATTGCGCTGACTATGTTCGGGTTCAATGTGTTTGGTGACGGCCTGCGGGATGCGCTGGATCCCAAGCTGAAGCAGTAAGGAGGCGTTCGGAATGAAAGTATTGGAAATCAAAGATCTTGTGATCGAATACAAGACCATGGACGGCGTGGTCCATGCGGTCAATAACGTCAGTCTGGACATCGAAGAGGGCGAGACCCTGGGCCTGGTGGGCGAAACCGGCGCCGGCAAGACCACCACCGCCCTTGGTGTTCTGCGGCTCATTCCCGATCCCCCCGGGGTCATCAAGCAGGGCGAGATCCTGCTTAAGGGACGCAATATCATGGAAATGAGCCAGGAAGAACTGCGGGCTATGCGGGGCGATGAAATCTCGATGATTTTCCAGGATCCCATGACGGCCCTGAACCCGGTCCTCACCGTGGGTGATCAGATCGCCGAGATCTACTTCCTTCACAACGACTGCACCAAGGCGGAAAGCATGGCAAAGGCCCGGGAAATGCTGGAGATGGTGGGCATCCCCGGCGAGCGCGCCGGTGACTATCCCCATCAGTTCTCCGGCGGCATGAAGCAGCGCGTGGTCATTGCCATTGCGCTGGCCTGTCAGCCCTCCCTCATCATCGCCGATGAGCCGACCACGGCGTTGGACGTGACCATCCAGGCACAGGTGCTGGATATGATGAGCGAGCTGAGGGAGAAGCTCAATACCTCCATGCTTCTCATTACCCACGATCTGGGCGTGGTGGCGGATGTGTGCGATAAGGTGGCTATCATGTATTCCGGCGAGATCGTGGAATACGGCACTCTGGAGCATATCTTCAACAATACCATGCACCCTTACACCATGGGCCTGTTCAACTCCCTGCCGTCTTTGGATAAGGATACGGAGCGGCTCATTCCCATCCATGGCCTCATGCCCGACCCCACAGACCTGCCTCAGGGCTGCAGCTTCCATCCCCGCTGCCCCTATGCCCGCCAGGAGTGCCTGGAAAGCCATCCCGAGCTTCGCAGTTTTGGCGACGGCCACATGTGCCGCTGCCACTTCGGCGGCGAACCGCTGGAGGTCACAGCGGCGGAGGCCGAAGAGGCCAAACCCGCGGACGTGAAAGTGATCGCACCGGATGACGCCGGAAGCGAAATAACGCCGGAAGTCCTGCTGGAAGCGGTGCACCTGAAAAAATACTTCCAGACCAAGGCCGGTCCCCTGCATGCGGTAGATGATATTTCCTTTACCATCGAGCGGGGCAAGACTTTGGGCGTGGTGGGTGAGTCCGGCTGCGGCAAATCCACACTGGGCCGGGCCCTGATCGGTCTGAATGAGGCCACCGACGGCCAGGTGCTGTTCGAGGGCCAGGATGTGACCCATCTGAAAGGCCGGGAGCGCCGGAAGTTTTTGACCAACATGCAGATGATCTTCCAGGATCCCTTCTCCTCTCTTGATCCCCGGAAGTCCGTCTTTGAGCAGATCGCAGCGCCTCTGCGCATCAACAGGATCTGCACCAGCAAGGCGGAACTGGAAAAACGGGTGGCAGAGCTGATGGACACCGTGGGTCTGGCAAGACGTCTGACCTATTCCTATCCCCATGAGCTCGACGGTGGCCGCCGACAGCGCATCGGTGTGGCCCGGGCCCTGGCCCTGGAGCCCAAGTTCATCGTCTGCGACGAGCCGGTATCCGCTCTGGACGTTTCCATCCAGGCCCAGGTGCTGAACCTTCTGCAGGATCTGCAGGATGCGAAAAACCTGACCTACATCTTCATCACCCATGACCTTTCCGTGGTGCGGCATATTTCCGACGACATCATGGTCATGTACGTGGGCTGCATGGTGGAAAAATGTGCTTCCAGGGAATTGTTTGAGTATCCGCTGCATCCCTACACCAAGGGTCTGCTTTCCGCTGTTCCCGTGCCCAGCATCAATGCGAAAAAAGAGCGTATCATCATGCAGGGCGAACTGACCAGCCCTGTCAATCCCAAGCCCGGCTGCCGCTTTGCCAAGCGTTGCCCTTATGCTACGGATATCTGCACCCGGGAGCAGCCGGCGCAGGAAGAGGTTCGGCCCAATCACTATGTGGCCTGCCATCATGTGCATGAGATCAATCATTTGTAAAATTGCCGCAATCTGTCTGGGAATGCTGCTTCTGGCGGCATTCTCCGGCGGTGCATGGGCGGAAGAGCCTGTGATCGCCGAAATAAACCTGGGCCTGTCCGTAGACGACGCCCTTTGGAAGGAGTGTCCGGTGGGGGACTATGTGGCCGATGCAGTGCGTCGGGAGACCGGCGCTCAGGTGGCGCTGATTCCCTCGGGACTTCTGAAAAATGCCCTGGTGGGCGATCTGAGCGTCACCGAACAGGATGTGACGGACATTCTGTACCGGGATGAGGCTGTGTATGTTTACAGTCTCACCGTGCCCCAGCTCAAAAGCCTTCTGGAAGACAGTGTGTCCCGCTGGCAGCTGACGGAAAAGGAGACGCTGGATGCTGAAGCCTCTGCCTACGAGGGCTTTCTGCAGATCTCCGGCATCACCATGACGGCGGATGCCACCGCCCCGGTGGGGCAGCGGGTCATCGGGCTGAAGCTGGATGGAGAAGCTTTGGAACTGGCGGATGAAACCGTCCGGATCACCGTGGCGCTTCCGGAGAGCGTGGCGCCGGAGGCTGAGGGCCGTAAGGCCGAGCAAAGCATGAATGCCATGCTCCGGGACTATATCGTTTCTCAGGGCGTGGTGACGCTGGAGGACACCGACCGCATCAAAGTCATCGGAGCCCATGCCCGGGATATCATCTCGGTGGTTCCCGGCTGGTTCTTTGGCATCCTGCTGGTGATGCTGGTGGCCAACGCTTTTATCACCGGCAGCCGCAAGGATCGCTATGACACATAAAACAGACGAAAATCAACACAGACCCGGAAACGGGATGCCGAAACGAGGAGGAACCAATGAAAACATTTTCATCCCTTGAGCTTCTTGACCGGCTGGAGTGGCGGAGGGAGATCCGCAACCTTATGGGCCGCGTCTCTCACGACTACTCGGTCAAGCAGGAAGCGGAGGTTTATAAGCGCTACTGGAGTACCCGGGAGGACGTGAGCCTTCTGCTGAATGCCGGCGGCTACCGCGGCGCTCAGGCTGTGAAAGGCTACTATGATGCTCTGGGCGAGGAGATCGCGCTTTCTTCCCGCCTGATCCAGGCGAAGTTTTCCGATGTTCTGGGCCAGAAATCGGAAGAAGAGATCTTCGGCGTTGGTATGATCACCTATCTGCCCTTTGAATCGCAGGTGATCGAGATCGCCGACGACGGTCAGACCGCCAAGGGTATCTGGAACGTCCGGGGATCTTACTGCAAACTTACGGTTGGAGGCCCTGTGGCCTACTGGATTTTCGGCTGGGCAGCCGTTGATTTTGTTATGGAAGAAGGCCAGTGGAAGATCTGGCACATGCAGCTTCTGTACAACGTGGATCACCAGTGCGGTACGGCATTCTGCGAACCGGAAAAGGTCTTTGAGCCGGTGAGCGGCTTTGAGGCGATCGCGGACTTCCGGCTTCCCGAGCCGAACGTGAAGGATCAGGGCTTCGCTGTGTTCAGCCCGGACCGACCCAAGACCGTGTCCCCCAAGTGTCCGGAGCCCTATGCCACATTTGCTGAGACCTTCAGTTACGCGGTTTAAGGAGAATGGTCATGGAAAAATTCAAAGAATACAAAAGAGAATTTACCGATGAGGAAATGATCCTGCACGCCTGGGACAAGGAAGTGATCCAGGATCTCATGGGCCGCTTTGTCAACTACTGGGGCAACGGAGAAACCGCCCGGGCCATTGATGAGCTCTGGGTCAAGGAACCGGAGCATACGGCGGACGCCTCCTTTGCCACAAACATCGGCTTTTTTGTGGGCATCGATGAAGTGCGCCGGCATCTGGTGGACGAATATGAGGCCATGGAGCGGGAAACGCTGGCGGCCTTTTCTGCCGCCCGGCCCGGAAAATACAGCGAAGCGGATCTGGGCATGGGCATGACCCGTACCCATTCCTGCACCACGCCTCTTCTGTTCATCTCCGTGGACGATCAGTATGCCCGGTATCTGGGCTACGACCTGGGCATGACCGGCCGGGGTGACCCCGACGGCACGGCCAAGTGCTATTTTGAGATCGGTCTTTTGCTGGTGGAGCTGGTGCGGGAAGCGGATGGCTGGAAGATCTGGCATCTGGTGCAGGAGCATGACTTCTCCATCGAAAGCGGCACCAACTACAACGACGTGGACACCGTCCTGCGGGGCTATGATCCGGCCAGCCGTTTCTACGGCGAGCCCACCGTGCGCAAGGAAGTGTACGATAATCAGTTCGGCTGGGAGTATCTCTTCTATGACATGCCCCGTCCGTTCAAGACCTATGACGAAGACGAGGGCTACGGCCCCAGGGGCAAGGTCGGCCGTAAGTTCTACGAACGGCTGGAAATGCTGTAAGGAGGAAGCGGTATGAACAAAAACAAAAGCCTTCATGACCGCGTGGCGGCGGTCGTGGCCTGCCAGAAAGTTGAGGAGCTGAAGGCGCGCCACGCATATCTTCACGGAATGGACCGGGGCAGGGAAGAGTACGGCACCTTCTGGCTCCGTTCGGATAACTCCACCTTCGGCCACACCTTCGGCCGCATGATGGGCTATAAGGAACTGGTTCCGGCCCACTTTGACGAACCCCTGCGCGCCAATCCCTTCGGCCCGCCCGAAGTGGAGGCTCACGGCATGACCATGCCGGAAGGTGCGGAGGGTGAAGACGGCGGTATGCCCTTTGAAAATGCATCCAAGCGGCATCATGACCGGCCTACCAAAATGAGCGAAATGTATGATATGTTCGACCTCTACGGTCATAACCCCAAGGGCGCCAATATGCAGTCCTGCCATGTGCTGGCGTCCTCCGTGATCGAAGTGGCGGAGGATGGAAAATCTGTCCGGAGCTTCTATCTGACCCCCGGCACCATGCTCAGCATGCATGGCCCCAAGGGCGGCCGCTCCGGCGGCTGGCTGTGGGAGCGCTATGGCTCGGAATTTGTCTACCGGGACGGTCGTTGGTGGTGGTTCCATGAGCAGGTCTGCCCGGACATCGGCGACAGCTACGATGAGTCCAACTGGGCCCAGGATCGCTTCCGCAAATACCTGGACGGCAAGCTGCGCATCGGCGACTGCAGCGGCCCTCCCGCCAGCGGTATCTCCGATCTGCGCCAGGCGCACAACGATATCAGCGTGATCCAGACGGTGCAGGACACGGTGCCGGCGCCGGAACCTTACGAAAAACTGGATGAGGAGCACACCTATTCGCCCGGCTGCGCCGAGTTTGAAAGCATCCCCATCTATCCGCCCCGCAAGGGCTTCGGCGATCCCCTGTATTAATCTTTGCGTGCGGCCGCAGAAGGCCGCGAGGAGTACCCAGAATGTATGAAAAACTGCTTGCGCCGCTGAAGATCGGCGGCATCACGGTAAAAAACCGGATGTTTTCCTCGCCCACGTCCCTGGCGGAACTTGGGCCGGAGGAACACTATTCCAAGGAAAATATTGAATATTACAAGCTCCGTGCGCTGGGCGGGGCGGCGGTTGTGCCCGTGGGTGATGTGATCGTGGATCTCGCCACCGGGCGCAGCCACCCCCAGCAGGTGGGGATGAACGATCCCTCCGCGGCGCCGTATCTGGTTGCGGTGGCAGATGCTATCCATGCCGGCGGTGCCATGGCCTGCGTGGAGCTGGATCACGGCGGCGCTCTGTGCGCTCCGGAGTTCATCGGCGGCCAGAATGCCATGGGCCCCTCCGGCTACATCGACCCCTGGGGGGACGAAGTGGTGGAGATGACCGAAGAGCAGATCCTCTGGGTGGCCGATAAGTACGCCGAAGCGGCGGCCAATGCCAAAGATTACGGCTTTGACATGGTTATGCTCCACGGCGGCCACGGCTGGCTCATTCATCAGTTCATCAGTCCCATCACCAATCACCGCACGGATAAGTGGGGCGGAAGCCTTGAAAACCGCATGCGCTTCTGTCTGCTGGTGATCGAAAAAGTCCGGGCGGCGGTGGGGCGGCAGTTCCCCATTGAGATCCGTATCTCCGGCACGGAATATGCCGAAGGCGGCTATGACATTGAAGAGGGCGTTGAGATTGCCAAAATGCTTGATGGCAAAGTGGATCTCATCCATGTATCCGCCGGTACCCAGCAGGAGGAGTTCTCTGCTGTGCTCATGCATCCCGGTGCGTTTCAGGAGGATATGCACAATGCCTACCTGGCTGCGGAAATCAAAAAGCACGTAAAGACACCGGTCCTGTCTGTGGGTGCGTTCAATATGCCGGAGGCTATGGAAAAATTCCTGGCCGAGACCGGTGTGGACTGCATCGCCATGGGCCGTGCCCTGATTGCCGATCCCTTCCTGCCCCGAAAGGTGATGGAGGGCAGGACGGAGGACATCACCCCCTGCATCCGCTGCGGAGAGTGCCAGAGCGGCATGATGAAAAACCGGGTCATCCGCTGCACGGTGAACCCCATCATCGGTCGGGAGTGCGAGGTTTTCCATCCGCAGCCCACCTATGTAAAAAAGAAGATCCTTATCGCCGGGGGTGGTCCCGGTGGTATGCAGGCAGCCCTGGAGGCCACCAAGCGGGGGCACGAAGTTGTGCTCTGCGAAGCCTCGGACAAGCTGGGGGCTCTGCGTTTTGCGGACAATGACACCTGGTTCAAGCGGCCTATGCGCCGTTACCGGGACAGTCAGATCGAAAAGGTTCTGCGCTGCGGGGCGGAGATCCGGCTGAACACCAAAGTGACCGGAGAGGTCGTGGAGGAAGTGAAGCCCGACGTTCTCATTGCGGCTGTTGGCAGCGAGCCGTTCGCTGTGCCTGTGCCCGGCCATGACGGGCCCAATGTGGTCTTTGGCGCGTATATCACGCCGGAAACAAAGCTTGGAGAAAAGCTTGTGATTATCGGCGGCGGCTTCATCGGTTGTGAAGAGGCGGTGGATCTGGCCAAAAAGGGTCACGATGTGACCATCCTCGAAATGATCGACGATCTGGCGGTCAACTGCGGCCGTATGCACCGCATCGCTCTTATGCATGAGATCGAAACCAGCGCCAACATTCATCCGGCCACAGGCATGCGCTGCGACAGGATCGACGAAAGCGGTGTTTATGCCATCGACAAGGAGGGGAACGAGGTTTTCTTCCCCTGCGACAATGTCATCATGGCCTCCGGTATGCGTTCCCGCAGCGCGGAGGTGGAAAGGCTTCGGCCTCTGGTCAGTGAATTCTATGTTATCGGCGACGCCAATAAGGCCGCCAAGATCATGAATGCCACCCGGGATGCCTATGATGCAGTTTTGGCCCTGGGTTACTGCTGAGCGTCCCTTTGACCGGGAGGTTCGGCGCGGCCAGGAATAATTTCCTGCCATAAAGTCAAGCGGCATATCGGCTGTTTGAGATGCGAGAAGCAGCACTCTGTTTCGGTATTTGCGAAAACGTTCTTTCCATGCGTGTTATGGAAAGGGTATTTTGCAAAAACGAATTGAATTCCTTATTTGTGCCTCTTTATCACGCTTGGGTTACTTTAGGCAGAGTGCGCACGGATGCTTGTCGTATCTTAAACAGCCGATGTGTTTTTGGGGGATCCTGTATGGAAAAAGAATTTGTTGTGTTTTATCCCGGCGTTTACACGCCCCGGGAAAAGGCTTGTCTGGATGTGTTTCTGGAAGAATGCCGGGCCATAGATGCGCGCGGGCCCATTGCCCCCGCAGATATCGCGGCTGGACGCATAGGGGAAGAGCTCCCCGGGGTCTATACCCATGTTGTTACGGAAGAGGAAATCTGCTACAATGCCCTCAAATACGATCCGCGGAACCCTATCTACAACGACGAAAGCTATGCCCGCCGTCTGGGTTATGCATCACTTCCGGCCCTGCCGACCATTGCTGCCCACGACGACAGCTTCATGCGGCCCTTTCCCCGGGAGGGCCGGGACTATATGCTGGTGTCGGGCATCAACAACGAAGTCAGCTTTGAAAAGCCGGTGTATGCCGGGGATACCGTGTATTTCATTGTGGACGAACGCCATATTCTCGATCTTACGCCGGCGGTGGGCAGTGAGTTCCGCTCTTTTGCCATTGAGACCAAAGGCTGCATTCGCAACCAGCGGGGCGAGCTTGTCAACAAGGTGATCTACCGCGTGACGGAGAACCTCAAAAGCCTGAGGGATCCGGAGCATATGCTGCCGGCGGGGGAGCGGGAATGGATCGGCCCTGCCTGGGATCAGCGGCCGGATCACTATTACTCGGACGAAGACTGGGAAAAGATCTTGGACATCTGGAAAAAGGAACATCGCCAGGGCTCGGAGCCTTTGTACTGGGAGGATGTTCCTGTGGGATTCTGTCCGGCGGACACCCTGGACGGCCCGGTGGATGATTCCGTGGAGCCCACCTATCGCCTGGGTATGGGCAACGGAGGCACACGCACGCTTCGAAAAGAGATCGAAGACCCGGAGTTTCGCCAACGCATGTACCGCTCAAAAATCACCGGCATCTACCGCATGCCGAACCGGGCGGATGCCTGGCCCCGTGAGCTGACGGTGGAGAGGAAATACGGCGAAGACGCCGGCGGCGGCTTCCGCAGTGTGGATCTTCCCCAGGAGGAAGAATCGCCCCGCTTTGTGTTTATCAACTTCATGGGGCGGGACTACGCCCTGCGCCACATCAACAACTTCATGGGTGATCACGGCAGACTGGTGGATATCCAGTGGGGGATTATGAACCCCGAATCCCTGGCATCCCGGGGCTTTGATATTCCCGGAAGTCCCAACGAGCGGGAGTTTTTGTCCGTAGTGCCTTTCAAAAAGGACTGCGTGATCACAGAGCATGGCCTGGAACGGGATGTTATGTGGGTCAAAAGCTATGTGTTTGATAAATTCAGCCGGGACGGGAAGCATTATGTGCGCCTGGCCTGGTGGATCGACACGATCCTGGAAGAAACCTTTGAGGCCGGCTGGGCTACCATTGAACTCCCCAGCCGTGCCGAAAGCATTCCCTGAACCTGGTATGGAGAACTTATGAATAAGAACAAAACAATTATCCACGACCTCACCGAAGGCCCGCTGACCCGGCAGATACTGCTGTTTTCGGCCCCGCTTGTGGTGGGCAATCTGCTTCACACGCTGTATAACCTGGTGGATATGGCGGTTGTTGGCCAGTACGTGGGCAGCGCCGGTCTTTCAGCGGTGGCCACAGCCGGACAGATTACCATGCTGCTGTACTGCCTGGGGATCGGCTTCAGCTGCGGCGGGCAGATCCTGGCAGCGCAGCAGGTGGGGGCCAAAGACAATGAGGGTGTGCGAAAAACCATCGGAACATCCTTCACCTTTACCATTCTTCTTGCCCTTGCGGTAACGGTGCTGGGCATTGCATTCAACCGGCCGCTTCTGCGGCTGATGAATACGCCGGCGGAGGCATGGACAGATGCTGTGGAATACATGTTCTGGTGCTGCCTGGGCGTTCCCTTTACCTATCTGACCGGAAGTCTGGGGATGCTTCTGCGGGGGATGGGGGACTCCAAAAACCCCACCCTGTTTATGGCGGCTTCCGCCGGAGCCAACATCGTTCTGGATCTTTTGTTGGTGGGCACTTTTGACATGCGTGCCAAGGGAGCGGCCATTGCCACATCCCTGGCGCAGGTCATTGGCGCGGTGGCCTGTGTGGCCTATTTTTACCGCCACCGGGAGGAGATTGGCTTTGACTTCCGCCTGGAAAGCTTCCGGATGGATCCAAAAACGCTGGGCATGATCGTGCGCTTGTCGGCGCCTTTGGCGGTGCAGTCGGTGGCCATCAGTGTTTCCATGATGTTTGTCAACGCCTGGATCAATGTCTATGGCGTGGTGGCCTCGGCAGTGAACGGTGTAGGCTCCAAGCTTATAAGCCTGGCCACGGTGATCACGGGTGCCACGGAGTCGGCGGTGGCTACATTTACCGGGCAGAACATGGCTGCCGGCAAAATCGGGCGTGTGAAGCGCTGCATGTCCGTGTCCACTCTGTGCAATCTGATTTTCTGGGTTGCTTCGGCGCTTGGCTGTCTGTGTATACCCCGGCTGATCTTCAGTCTGTTCACCCAGGATCCGGCGGTGCTGGCTATGGCTCCCGGTTTTATGAAGGTGCAGATGATCATGTATCTGTCCTGTGCTTTGATGAGTCCGGCCATCGGTTTTCTCAACGGCATCGGCTATGTGAATCTGAACCTGATCATTGCACTGGTTGACGGCATTGTGGCCCGGATCGGGATTTCTCTGCTGCTGGCGGCAACGATGGATATCGGCCCCTATGCCTACTGGTGGGGCCACGCTCTGGCGGGCTATGTGTCGGTGATATGGGGCTGGCTTTATTACGCCTCCGGCCGCTGGAAGAGCCGAAAGCTTTTGACAGACGGGTGAGCGTTGATGTACGCTTGTTGGCGGGAGGAGACGGCCGATGAATTATCAGGAAATCTATAAAAGCAAATGCGGCACCCTGGAGGACGCCCAGGATTTGATCCGCTCCGGGGATACGATTGCCGTTTCCGGTGCCATCACGGAGCCGGTGGTCTTTTTGGGTGCATTGTCAAAAATCATTCCCCGCCTGGAGAATGTGACGCTTCTGAAAAGCAAGGACAACGATTACGAATACCTTCGTGACCCGGCGACGGCGGGGCATGTGATGACCCTGGGGCATTTTTACCACACCAACTTCCGGGAGGGCCATGCCCTGGGCATAACCTCCTATCTGCCTTCGGATCTTCATAATTACATGCGTTTTCGTACCCAGTACAAGCCCAATAATGTCTTTATCGCCAGAGTTACGGACATGGACGAAAACGGAAACTTTCAGATCCCTTACTGCCAGATGTTTGAGCGGGAGGCGCTGGCGTGCGCCACAATCGTGATTTTGGAGATCAATCCCCGGTTCCGGCGGGTGCGGGGCGGGGTGGATATTCCGGTGGAGCGGGTGAGTTGTTGTTATGTGGCAGAGTCGCCCATCCTCACGATCCCCCGGGCAAAGCCCACACCGGTAGAGGAGACCATCGGTACCTACATTGCCGGGCTCATCCGCGACGGCGACTGCTTCCAGTTGGGCATTGGCGGTTTGCCGGATGCTGTGGCCGGGCATCTGTTTGCCAAAAATGACCTGGGTATCCACTCGGAGATGTTTTCGTCTACAATGGCGGATCTGATCAAGCGGGGAAATGTTACCGGCCGATACAAAAACATAGACCGTGGGGAGCATATTGCAGCCTTTGCCCTGGGAGATGACCAGCTGTACGATACTCTGGCAGAGAATCCCGCCTGCCGCATCATGCCCTCTTCTTATGCCAATGACCCCTTTGTTATTGCACAAAACGACAACATGATTTCCATTAATACAGCCCTGGAAATCGATCTTACAGGACAGATCTGCTCAGAATCCATCGGGCCGGTTCAGTGGAGCGGCACCGGTGGTGCTTCGGATTTTGCCTACGGCGCCATGCATGCCAAAGGCGGGCGGGGTGTGATTGCCTTTTCGTCCACTGCGAAAAAAGGCGAAGTCTCTCGCATCAAAACCATTCTTACACCCGGGGCGGCGGTGTCCATCAGCCGCAATCTGGCGGACATCATCGTGACGGAATACGGTGTGGCAGAGCTGCGGGGGCGCAGTGTGCGGGAACGGGCGGCCCAGCTTATTTCCATCGCGCATCCAAATTTTCGGCCCCAACTCCGGGAAGAAGCGAAAAAACTGGGCTATATCTGAGCGAACGAAAAAAAAGAAAACTCGGGATCCGCCGATGCACGACAGCGGTGGCCTCTCCGTAAAAATTTTAGGAGGTAATTATGGGAACGCCTTTGGCCGATTATGTGAAACTTCCTCAGCTTGAGGAATACAAAGAATGGTTTAAGGATTTTGCCGATCTTTATCGCGAAGACGGCATTTTGCAGGTGACCTGGCATACCAAGGGCATGGCCATGCACCACAGCGGCATGAGCCACCGGGCTATGAGTCAGTTGACCCGCACCATTTCCATGGATCATAAGAATGAGATCATCATCTACACCCACATCGGCGATGCCTGGATGACTGAATCCGACCCCAACGGCTGGGAGACCTACTCCGAGCTGCCCCGTCAGCGGTTTGAGCATCAGTATTTTGACGACACCAATCTCATCAAAAATATGGTCTTTGACCTGGATGTGCCCACCATCGGCGCCATTCCCGGCCCCGGCTTCCATTGGGACTCTGCCATGCTCTGCGATGTGACCATTGCCTCCGAAGACACCTGGATGGAAGTGCCCCACGCCCACGGCGGCCTTGTCCCCGGCGACGGCATGGGCCTTATGGCCCAGCACTACTTTGGCACCAAACGCGGCAACTATTACATGATGACCGCCCGCCAGTGGACGGCCCAGCAGATGCTGGACTGGGGCATGGTCTCCGAGGTCGTGCCCAAGGACAAGGTCATGGACCGCGCCTGGGAGATCGCCCGTATGTGGAAGCGCATGAGCTATGAGAACCGCTGCATCATGTCCAACCTGGCCAAGC
>CAZSAX010000001.1:0-43162 GCA_964605075.1 uncultured Oscillospiraceae bacterium | reverse complement strand
GTTGACATAGCCCACATGCTTGGCGATCTTCACCGCGTCCGCCCGGATCTTTTCCCGGGTCTCTTCGGGGATCGACCAGGCCGGCGCGTACTCAACGACTTTCTGGTAGCGGCGCTGAAGGGAACAATCCCGCTCGCCCAGATGGTAGCAGTTGCCGTATTCGTCGGCCAGCACCTGCACTTCGATGTGCTTGGGCTCCACCAGGTATTTCTCGATAAAGATATCGCCGCAGCCAAAGGCCTTTTCCGCCTCGGACTGCACCAGATCAAAGGCCGGAATGACCTCTTCCTCCCGGTCGCAGCGGCGCATACCCCGGCCGCCGCCGCCGGCGGCCGCCTTGAGGATGATGGGGAAGCCGTATTCTTTGGCCTTCTCCAGCGCCTCCTGACCGTCTTTCAGAGGCACCTTGGAACCGGGGATGATGGGCACGCCGCACTCGATGGCCATCTGCTTGGCCGAGAGCTTGTCGCCCATTTTGTCCAGAATGTCCGAGGGGGGGCCGATGAATTTGATGCCTGCCTCCTCGCAGGCCCGGGCAAAGTTGGCGTTTTCGGACAGGAAGCCATAGCCGGGATGGATGGCGTCCACCCCCCGGCGCTTGGCCAGACTGATGATCTCATTGATATTCAGATACGCCCCCAGAGGCGTGTCGTTTTCGGCAATCAGATAGGCCTCGTCCGCGCGGGTGCGGAACAGGCTCATGGTGTCTTCTTTGGAATACATGGCCACGGTGTGCAGACCAAGGTCGTAGCAGGCGCGGAAAATGCGGATGGCGATCTCGCCGCGGTTGGCGACAAGTACTTTGGAAAATGCTCTCTCGTCCATGGATTTTTCCTCCTTTACTGCTTTAATTATAGAAAGACTTTTTTCAAAGCGCAAGCAAAATTATTTCTTTCACATCTATCCACAGCACTGGTATTCTATGCCCACCCAAGGGGAATCAATCCCACAAAATCCCGCAAAAGGAGGACGTTGTTTTGGCTGAAATCAACAGGCGCAAGCGCATGATCGTCAACCTCGCCTACTGGGCCATCATCGCACTGCTGGTCTTTGCCGCCTTCAAATATCTCTTCGGTCTGCTGTGGCCCTTTCTGCTGGCCTTCGCCTTTTCCTGGCTTCTGCGCCCCGCCATCCGGTATATGACCCTGCACTGGCACATCCGCTACCATCTGGCGGCGCTTTTGTGTCTGCTGCTGTTTTTTGCCGTGCTCTGCGGCGCGCTGTATCTGCTGGTGGCAAAGCTCATCACCTCCGGCCTGGACCTGGTGGCCTCGCTGCCGGAGCTGTACACAAGCACCGTGGAGCCGAATCTCCGCCAGACGCTGGCCCGGCTGGAGACCCTGGCGCTGGAGCTCACCCCCGAAGTCTATGCCGCGGCTGACACCGCCCTGCCCGACCTCATCGCCTCTCTGAGTTCCGCGGTGAGCAGCCTTTCCATGAAGGCGGTCAGCGCGGTGACAGGCTTCATCGCCGCCCTGCCCAAGACCCTTCTGAGCCTTCTGATCTGCGTGATCGCCACCATCTTCATGACCCTGGATTATCCCCACATCTCCGCCTTTCTCCTGCGCCAGATCCCGGAGAGCTTCAAGCGTCTGGCGACCAAGACCATGGAGAGCCTGAAAAATGTGGTGGGCCAGTACGCCAGGGGCTATCTGATCCTCATGGCCATCACCTTCGGAGAGATCTTTCTGGGGCTTGTTCTCATCCGGCAGGAAAAGGCCCTGCTCATCGCCGCGCTCATCGCCCTGTTCGACCTCTTCCCCATCGTGGGCGCGGGGCTGATCCTGCTGCCCTGGTCCATTGTGAGCTTTGTGGCCGGAAACTATGCCAAGGGCGCGGGGCTTCTGGCCCTGTGGGTCATCGTGATCGTGCTGCGGCAGCTGCTGGAGCCCCGGATCGTGGGCCGCTCCGTGGGCCTGCATCCGCTGGTGACGCTGATGAGTATGTTCGTCGGCGCCAGGCTTTTCGGCGGCATCGGCCTGCTCGGTCTGCCGCTCACCTGCGCCATTGTGAAAAGCCTGGATGACGGGGGTGTGATCCATCTGATCCGCAAAGACAGCCCCATTTTGGTCAACACGGAAGAAAAAATCAAAAAAAATTCAAAAACCAGGGCCGAAGGATATTGACAATCCGCGCATAAAGTGTTATCCTTTTTGAGCTTGCGGGCGTAGCACAACGGCTAGTGCACCAGCCTTCCAAGCTGGGGACGTGGGTTCGATTCCCATCGCCCGCTCCAGCATTCTTGCCGTAAGATATGCGCCAGTAGCTCAGGTGGATAGAGCAACTGCCTTCTAAGCAGTAGGCCGGGGGTTCGAGTCCCTCCTGGCGTGCCAACTTCATATGCAGAAACATGGTGGGTATAGCTCAGTTGGTTAGAGCACCGGATTGTGGTTCCGGGTGTCGTGGGTTCGAGTCCCATTACCCACCCCATTTTTTATTCGCCGCAGTCCGCGGCCCAATCACATAACGGATGGCGGCATCCATAGGGATGTAGTGTAACGGTAACACACCGGACTTTGACTCCGATATAGTGGGTTCGAATCCCGCCGTCCCTGCCAGATGACTTGGTAGCTCAGTTGGCAGAGCAACTGCCTTTTAAGCAGTGGGTCCGGGGTTCGAATCCCCGCCAGGTCACCACATCGGAGCAAAGTCCGCTTTGCTCCGATGTTTTTATTTATCCGAAAGGGCGGTGTTTGCTTATGCATAAAACCATTTCCCTGATCCTGTGCATTCTCCTGTTTCTTCCCCTGGCCGGCTGTTCCGGGGATAACGGAGGTCCGGCGCCGGAAAACTATGACTTTGTGATCACCACAGACTTTGTCCGGGATTCTCTCGCGGCCTATCTGCCCGGGGAAAGCTACCAGACCGCCGTGGCAGCATTTGAAAGCGTCATGAACAGCAAAAGCGGCGGATGCCTGCTGGAAAAAGCCCTGGAGTATCACCTGGCTGACCTCAACGGCTTCAAAGTCGACGCTCTGCTTCTGACCATCAAAGCGGATGTTCTTTACGGCGAGGACATCCTCGGCGACAACGTTCAGGTTTACATTGACCTGAACACCGGCGATGTCGTCGACAGTCTCAGCATCCCCCTGGACGATTATACCATTTTTTTCGACGGCACCATCCACAGCGAAGAAGAACTCCAGGCCATCCTTATGAACACCCTTTACTGCAACGATCCATATGAGCCCGTTTTCTATTCCAGCCAGGGGGCCCACAAAGCTCTGACCGCCGAGCAGATCGCCGCTGTGAATGACGAGCTCGGTCTGCAGTACAACGGCTATGAAAGCGCCAAGGAGGCGGAGGAATCGGTGGATGATTCCGGCCGCGCCATCCTTTTCACCGGAAACGACGAGCGCATCCAGAAAGCCATCGACACCGCAAAAGCGTTTCAGGAAAGCCCCCATTATCAGCAGCTCTCCGACGACCCCACCGGCATCCGCCTGGACAGTGCCATGGAGTTTAAACTGGACAACATGGAAGGCTATCCCGTCCACATTCTTCTCATCCACGCAGACAGCGTCAACCCCGATCTTCACGGTCTGCCCGGCGGCACCGCCCTTCTGGACATGACCAGCGGCGCGGTGTATACTGCCGCTGATCTGGATCTTAATGACATCGGTGGGTTTGAATGTATCGAGAACTGCTTTGCCAAGCTGCTCAGCGCCTATGACAACATACTCTGCGGCACCGAAACCACACTCTGGTTCCAGAACGAGAGCAGCTATCTCCTCAGCGCAGAGGAGCTGGCCACCGTAAACGAAAGTCTGAACTCGTTTTATGCCCAGACCGCGGAACAGGCAGATACTCTCCGGCTGGAGCAGGCCGTCGGGCTGAGCGATTGGCAGCGTCTGTTTTTCGATGCAGCCATGGAGGCAGCCAAGACCGCCCGCTTTAAGCAGGCCGCCTTTGACCCCTCCTCCCTGCAGCTTTCCGCAGGCGGGGAACTGAGCTTCCGCCATCCCGAAAACGGCTTCGAGCTTCACGTTCTGCTCCTTCAGGCCCAGGGCATCGACACCAATATGTACGGTTTTTCCGCCGGTACCTATATTAAAGACCTCAACAGCAGCACCCTGTACACTGACACCGACTTTGACCTTACCGACTGGACCTGGGATTGGGACGACTATTCCGATCCCCTTAACCCCATCATTGCCGCGCTTCTTTCCTACGACTCTTTTCTGAACATGGGCCAGACCGTCTTCTTTATGGAAGAGGAAGAACTCTTTGTCCCCCTCAGCGCGGAAGACCTGGCCGCGGTAAACGCCGCTTTGAACCCATAAGCAAAATATGATAAATCCCGAATGCTGACGCATTCGGGATTTCTTTTTATGCCTTTTTCACCTTTCGCAGCACCAGCCCCAGAGCCAGGCCGACCAGCGCCGGGACGATCCAGCCCAGGTTCAGGTCGTACCAGGGCAGCATCTTTTTCCCCAGCTCCACCACCGCCGGGATCTGCAGCCCCGCGGGCAGGGTTTTGACAAAGTCGAACAGGGCCGCCGCCGCGGTGAACGCTGTCACACAGACATACACCACCCGGTCATGGCCAAAAAGCTTCCCGCACAAAGCCAGTGCGATCAGCGTGATGGCCAGGGGATACAGGAACATCAGCATGGGCAGAGAAAACTCAATGATCTTTGAAAGCCCCACATTGGACACCACAAAGGAAAACAGCGAAAAGACCACCGCCCAGAACCGGTAGCCCGGCCCTTGGGGAAACATGCGCACAAAGGTGTCCGAACAGCTGGTCACAAGGCCGATGGAAGTCTTAAGGCAGGCGGCGGTGATGGTCACCGCCAGAACGATGCTGCCCGCGCCGCCCAGATAGTGTCCGGCGATCTGCGCCAGCGCGATGCCGCCGTTTTCACTGGTTTCAAACAGGCCCCGGGACTGGGCCCCGATGAGGATGGTGACGATGTAGATCGCCGCCATCAGAAGGCCGGTGAGGATGCCGGAGCGAAGCACCTCCTTCGCCACCGCCCCGTCCTCCTGCACGCCCATGCCGCGGACGATATCGATGACCACGATGCCGAAGGCCAGGCCCGCAATGGCGTCCATGGTGCCGTAGCCCTCAATAAGAGCGGAAAAGAGCGCCCCGCTTTCATAGGCCGGGTCCGGCACGATCTCCGCCACCCGGGCGCCGGGATCCAGCAGCGCCGCCATCACCAGGACCCCCAGAAACACAAGGAAAATGGGGTTGATGATCTTGCCGATCCATACGGTGATGCCGGCGGGGCGCAGGGAGAAGCACAGAACCAGCGCGAAAAACACCGCCGAGAAGATCAGCAGCGCCGCTCTCTGGGAGCCGCCGGAAAGCATGGGCTCAATGCCCGTGGTAAAGGAGGTGGTGGCGCAGCGGGGAATGGCAAAAAAGGGCCCGATGGTCAGGTACAGCAGGCAGGTGAAGCCATAGCCGTAGCCCTTGCCCACCTTGCCGGCCAGGGCCTGCAGACCGTCGGAATGGGTGTTGCCGATGGCGGCCACGCCCAGAATGGGAACGGTCACCGCCGTGATGATAAAGCCCAGCATGGCCGGGATCACCCGGCTGCCCGCCAGCTGGCCCAGATGCACCGGGAAGATCAGATTGCCCGCACCGAAAAACATGCCGAACAGCGTCCCGGCCACCAGGATCCGCTGCTGATAGCTTAAGCGCTGCTTCATCGCGCCACCTCCTGTCATCTTTGTTAATATCGTATCACAGTCCCTCCGAAAAGAAAATCCTTTCTTTGAAAAAAAGCGGCCAAAAGCCCTCGTTCCGGCCATTTCCCCGATTCCATTTAAACACTTGCAATCGGTCATCCTATACGTTAGAATAAACGAAACTTCAACAATTGTTGACATTTCTCCAGGAACGAGGAACTTGCTTTGGACGTTAACTACCGGAAGAAACGCTATTATAACACGGCCCGCTACCCTCTTCGCCAGCCCCGCTGGGTCGTGGGGCTGATCTGGCTGCTGTCAAAGATCGCCCTCATGGGCAAAACCTACAAAATCAAGAAGATCAACACGGAGGGCCTGAAGCCCCCCTATATTCTTTTCAGCAACCATATGTACTTTGTAGACTTCGAGCTCAACGCCCTGGCCACCTGGCCCCACCGGGTCAACAATGTGGTCAGCCAGGACGGCTACTATCTGCGTCCCTGGCTCATGGAGCTCATCGGCTGCATCGCCACCCGGAAATTCATTGCCGATCTTCATCTGGTAAAGTCCATCCGCAAGGTCATCCAGCGGGGCGACATCCTCTGCATGTACCCGGAAGCCCGCTACAGCGCCATCGGCACCACCGCTTTCCTGCCGGAATCGCTGGGAAAGCTTGTGAAGATGAACAACTGCCCTCTGGTGGTGGCCGTTCATCGGGGCAACCATCTGGAACCCCCCTTCTGGTGCTTCAGCCGCCCCCGCAAGGGCGTTCCCCTGCATCTGACCCTCACCCAGGTACTCACCGCCGAGCAGGTGCAGCAGATGTCTGCCGACGAGATCAACGCCGCTCTGCGTCAGGCCTTGGAGTACGATGAGTACCGCTATCAGAAGGAAGCCGGCTTCCTCATCAGCGCCCCCAACCGGGCGGAGGGCCTGCATAAGATCCTTTACCATTGCCCCCACTGCCGGACCGAATCCCGGATGGCCTCCCAGGGCACGGAGCTTTTCTGCACCGCCTGCGGCAAGCGCTGGAACCTGGAGGCAGACGGCAGCCTGCACGTGGAATACGACTACCACCGCATTGTGCAGAAGGACGCCTTTGAGATCGCCATCGAGACCGACTCCTTCTACTGCTTCCCGGAAAAGCCGGACGTGATCACCAAACTGGCCCTGGCCACGGAAGATCTTTACAAAATGGAGCAGGCCCGGCGCAAAGCGCCGGCCCGCAAAGCTCTGGCTTCCGGCGAATAAAAAAACAGCAAAAGCATCGGCTCCCGCCGATGCTTTTTTCGTTGCAAGACGCCCCCGTTCATGCTACACTCCAGGCAGAACCCCAAAAGGAGGCCCGCCATGCAGGAACTCAAACTCAAACGTGTTTACCGCCACTTCAAGGGCGACCACTACCTCACCGAGGACATCGCCAAACACAGCGAGACCGGAGAAGAATACGTCATCTACCGCAAGCTTTACGGCGACGGCTCCCTCTGGATCCGGCCCAAGGCCATGTTTCTGGAGGAAGTGGACCGCAGCAAATACCCCGATTGTCCCCAGCGCTGCCGCTTTGAACTGCTGGATATCGACAGCGTGGCCAGCCGCCGGGAATAAGCGGCCCGACCGGTTTCTTGACAGCCAGATCAAAGCTGTTATAATGAATGTGTACGACAGCCCTCTGACGCCGAAATAAAGATTGAGGCGAAAGATCCGGTTCAGCTGCGCTTTTTGAATGAATTCGCAATGACTGTATCTTTCGGGGTACAGTCATTTTTTTGCACAGAAAGGAGCGATCCCATGGAAACCCGCGTTGCCATCATCGGTATTCTGGTGGAAGATCTGGAATCCGCCGAATCCATCAACACCATCCTGCACCGCTACAGCGGCTACATTCTCGGCCGGATGG
This sequence comes from uncultured Oscillospiraceae bacterium, assembly GCA_964605075.1. Classification (GTDB taxonomy): domain Bacteria; phylum Bacillota; class Clostridia; order Oscillospirales; family Oscillospiraceae; genus CAJOIG01. The sequence goes on along the minus strand of CAZSAX010000001.1, from coordinate 35,625 downwards.
GCATCCCCTACCGGGAAAAGAACGTAAACATCATCAGCATCGCCATCGATGCCCCCCAGGACGTGATCAACACCCTGTCCGGGGAGATCGGAAAGCTCAGAGGCGTCAGCGCCAAGACCGCCTATTCCCGCCTTGTTACCAAAACCGAAGCGGAGGAATCAAAATGAAACGCATCTCTTCTGTTCTTGTTCTCATCGCCCTGCTTCTGAGCCTGTGCGCCTGCGCCGGCAGCCAGCCCGCGCCCGAAGCCACCGAAGTCCCCGCCCCTGCCCAGGAGTCCCACCCCGAAGCCGCTGCCGCCGCACCGGAGACCCCGGCGGAGGGCGAACCCATCGCCGCCCGGGTCATGGTCCTCAACGGCACCACCGGCTTCGGCATGGCCAGGCTCATGGCGGACAGCCAGGCCGGCGAAGCCGCGCTGAATTACAGCTTCTCCGTGGAGTCCGACGCCAGCGCCGTCACGGCCGCTCTCATCAACGGCACCTGCGACATAGCCGCCCTTCCCACCAACGCCGCCGCCACCGTCTACAACAAGACCGGGGGCGCCGTGCAGATGCTGGCCATCAACACACTGGGCGTTCTCTATCTGGTGGTCAACGGCGAGACCGTGACCGTGGAAAGTCTTTCCGACCTGGCCGGCATGACCCTTTATGTCCCCGCCCAGAACCCCACCTTCCTGGTAAAAGCCCTCCTCACCGCCGCCGGGCTTACGGATGTGACCATCGATAACACTTACGCCCAGCCCGCCGACCTGCGCACCGCCCTGGCCGCCGGCGAGGTGGACGCGGCCGTTCTTCCCGAGCCCATGGTGACCATCGCCTGCGCCGCCAACGAAAGCCTCGTCACCGCCCTGGATCTCACCGCCGCGTGGGACACGCTTTATCCCGCCGGCAGCCTGGTGCAGGGCTGCGTGGTGGCCCGGACGGAATTCGCGCAGGCTCACCCCGAAGCCATCGCCGCTTTCCTGGAAGAGTATGAAGCCTCCATTGCCTATCTTTCTGAGGATGCCTCCGCCGCCGGCGCTCTCATTGAGGAAACCGGCGTGTTCACCAACGGCGGCGTGGCCGCCCGCGCCATCCCCAACTGCAATGTCTGCTTCCTGGCCGGGGAGGACATGAAAGCCGCCATGAGCCAGTTCTGCAGCATTCTCTTCGAGCTGGAGCCCTCCGCGGTGGGCGGCGCGCTTCCCGGTGACGACTTCTACTGGCTGGGCCAGTAAAAAGTCCCGGTCACACCGCCATGGAACCGATCAAAAAGCTTCTGAAAAACTGCATAATCGCCGTCTTCTGGCTGGGTCTGTGGGCCGCGCTGGCTTTCGCGGTGGACAAACCGCTGCTTCTGCCGGGGCCCTGGGCCGTGCTGAAGCGGCTTTGGGTCCTGGCCGGCACCGCCCCTTTCTGGACCACTGCGGGAAAGACCCTGCTGCGCATTGCGCTGGGCCTTGGGTGCGCCATCCCGGCCGGGGTGCTGCTGGCCGCAGCCACCAGCCGTTTCCGGCTGCTGCGGGCGCTGCTTTCCCCCTTGCTGACCATCATCCAGTCCACGCCGGTGGCTTCCTTCATTCTGCTGTTTCTCATCTGGCTGGGACGGGACATTCTCCCCAGCGTCATCGTGGCTTTGATGGTGCTGCCGGTGGTATGGCGGAACGTGGCCGCCGGAGCAGCCGCCGCAGATCCCCAGCTTCTGGAACTGGCCTCGGTCTACCGTTTCCCGCCCCTGCGCAAACTGCGCCGGATCTACATTCCCTCCGCCGCGCCCTACTTTTTCGCCGCCTGCCGCAGCGGCCTGGGCCTTGCCTGGAAAGCCGGGGTGGCCGCGGAGGTCCTTACCGTGCCGAAAAACTCCATCGGCCAGATGCTCTATGAATCCAAGCTCTATCTGGAGACCATCGATCTGTTCGCCTGGACAGTCACGGTGATCCTGTGCAGTCTGATCATCGAAAAGCTGCTGGCCGCCGCCATCGCCCGGCTGGAGAAAGGGGGTGCGGGCGCATGATCGAACTGACAAACGTCTGCCTCCGCTACGGCGGCCAGACCGTGCTCAGTGACCAGGATCTCCGTATCGCCCCGGGAGAGCGTGTCGCTCTCATGGGCCCCTCCGGCTGCGGCAAGACCAGTCTTCTGCGGCTCGTTGCCGGCCTTGTCAAGCCCACCGCCGGCACCCTCCGCGTTTCGGCGGACCGCATCGCCTTCCTTTTCCAGGAGCCCCGGCTCCTGCCCTGGCTCACCGCGGAAGAAAATGTGAACACCGTCCTTTCCGACCGGGCCGCGACCCTTCCGGAGGCCCGGCGCTGGCTGGAGGCCGTGGGCCTGAGCCCGGCGGCCAAAAAATATCCCCGGGAGCTCTCCGGCGGCATGCAGCAGAGGCTAAGCCTGGCCCGGGCGCTGGCCAGCGGCGGAAGTCTGCTGCTTCTGGATGAACCCCTGAAGGGTCTGGACGATGAGACCCGGGCGGACATGCTGGCCCTGCTCCAGACCCACACCCCCGGAAAAACGCTTCTTCTCGCCACCCATGACCGGACCGAGGCCGAGGCCCTCGCCCACCGGCGTTTCCTGTATCACGAAAAGAGCTTTCAAAACGCATAAAAAGCACCGCCGGGTCTTCTCTGACCCGGCGGCATTTTTTATTGTTTGTCCATGCCGCAGGCGGTGGCGGCTTCGATGAGGCAGCGGTCATTGACCACCGCGTCGTAGAAGCGATAGCCGCCGGCAAAGTTGCTGGCCTCAAAGCCCTGTCCCGCCAGAATACGGACGGCGATGTAGCTGCGAAGGCCGCTCTGACAGATCACATAAACCGGCTTCCCCGGTTCAAGCTCTTCCAGCCGCTCTCTCAGCTCGTCCACCGGAATGTTCACAAAGCCCTCGATGTGTCCCGCCCGGAATTCCCCCCGCGTGCGGGTATCCAGCAGGGTCACACTGCCGTCCCGGGGCAGACTTTCCGCCTGTTCCCAATACCACTGCTTCAAAAGGCCTTTCTGGATGTTGTCGATCATAAAGCCCGCCATGTTCACCGGATCCTTCGCGGAGGAATAGGGCGGCGCGTAGGCCAGATCCAGTTCCTTCAGCTCCGTGGCCTTCATGCCCGCATGGATGGCCGTGGCCAGCACGTCAATGCGCTTGTCCACGCCCTCATAGCCCACGATCTGGGCCCCCAGCAGCCGGTAACTCTCTTTCTCAAAAACCACCTTCATGGTCATCATCCGCCCGCCGGGGTAATAACCGGCATGGCTCATGGGCGACAGGATCACCTTATCCACATCCAGCCCCGCTTTCCGGGCCGCCGTCTCGCTGACGCCGGTGGCCGCCGCGGTCAGGTCAAACAGCTTGATAATGCTGCTTCCCTGAGAGCCGGCATAGCGGCTGTCGCCGCCGCAGATGTTGTCTGCGGCGATGCGACCCTGCTTGTTGGCGGGTCCCGCCAGGGAGAGCAGGGTATCCTGCCCGGTGACATAGTGCTTCACCTGCACCGCATCCCCCACCGCATAGATATCGGGCACCGAGGTTTCCATCCGGTCGCTGACCAGGATGCTTCCCTTAACGCCCAGCGCCAGCCCCGTTTCTCCGGCCAGTGCCGTGTCCGGCGTGACCCCGATGGCCAGCACCACCATATCCGCCCGGAGGGCTTCCCGCTCCTTCAGCCGCACCGCCACGCCGTCCGCCGTTTCCTCAAAGCCTTCCACCGTGAAGCCCAGCGCCAGCTTTACGCCGTGCTTTCGCATCTCACCGTGGACAAAGGCCGCCATATCCGCATCCAGGGGATTCAGGAGCTGTTTGGGCCGCTGCACGATGGTGACCTCCAGGCCCAGCTCCCGCAGGTTTTCCGCCAGTTCCAGACCGATGAAGCCGCCGCCGGCCAGGATCGCCGACCGGGGCTTCTCCCGCCGGATGAAATCCTTGATGCGGAAGGTATCCTCCACCGTGCGCAGAGTGAACACCCGCTCCAGCCCCAGGCCGGGAAGCTCCGGTCGGGTGGGCTTGGCCCCGGGGGCCAGAAGCAGCTTATCATAGCTCTCCTCAAAGCGCTCGCCGGTCTCCAGATTCTGCACTGTCACGCTTTTTTCTTCCGTGTGGATGGCCGTGACCTCATGGTGCACCTTCATCGTCACCCGGAAGCGGGTCCAAAAGCTCTCCGGTGTCTGCAGGGTGAGCTCCTCCGGGTCTGTGATCACATCCCCGATGTAATAAGGCAGGCCGCAGTTGGCATAGGAAATATAGCCCGTGCGCTCGAAAACAACGATCTCTGCCGTCTCATCCAGCCGGCGGATCCGGGCCGCTGCCGTAGCCCCGCCGGCCACGCCGCCCACGATAACAACCTTCATGTTCCCACCTGTCTTTCCCCGGCCCCGCGGCCGGCTGTTTTTTCTCCATTGTCCGCAAGATCGCTGTTTTTGTCAAGAGGCAGGCCGCGCAAAAAAGAAGGCCGGCGCATCCCCACGGGGACGCACCGGCCTTTTCGGTATTGTCTTATTTTGTATCAGAAATGGGGCGCCAGTTCCTCGGCATGCTCCCGCAGCGCCTGCAGAACATAGATGCTCCAGTGACGGGCATCCTGCTGGGTGTTGCCGAAAACATAATCCTCCTGACCATAGTCGATCACGTCAAAGCCGGGGGTCGCCTTCATGGCGCCGGCAGTACGGTAGGAGGCGAAGTCCGCCAGCTCCACATTGACCCTGCCGGCTTCGTAAGTCACCCAGTCCAGGACCTTCCCGTTGGCTTCTTCCGCATCACCGTTTTCCGTCTGAGGCTCCGCTGCCGCCTTGGTCACCGCCTGCGCGCCCTCCACATGCTCGGCATACATTTTATCCACCCACAGAGCGAAGGAATCCCCCAGGATCTCAGAGGGAACATGGCCGCCGTTGTACTGCCATTCCACCGCAGCGTCCGTACCCGCCGCCAGCCACTTGATCTGCATGTTCAGGGAGTTGATGGAGGCCATATCGCCTTCCTTGGCGCCCATGACGATACGGGCCCAGGTGGGGTTATCGGTGCCTTCGGCGCCGATGTAGCGGATGGGATCGTAGAGCTCCACAATGTTTTTGCCGTATTCATCGCCGGCATAGATCGCGGCTATATCTTCCTCATAGGAGGCCAGCATCTCTTCAAAGGTCTCATAGTTGTTGGAGTTGGTGCCGGTGCCCGCCGCCTGGGTAGTGCCGGCCACGGGGGTACCGACGATCAGTTCGGTCACGCCGTCCACCACCACGGTATCGCCGGCTTCACCGCTGGCTCCGCCCATCTCGCCGCTGGCAGAGCTGCCGCTGGAGTAACGGCCTTCCAGGAAGGCAGCCACCCGGTCTTCATGGTCCATGGCGGCCACCTGCTCATCGCTCATGGCCGTGCCGTCAGCATTGAACCAGGTCCAGCCGCTGGCATAATCCAGATTGTCCATGTACTTCTGGATGCCGGCCGCAAAAGTGGCCTTGATGAGGTCGCAGTAGCTGCCGCCGTAGCCGTTGGTCTCGGGATACTTTTCCACGTCGTATTCGATGGTCAGCGCAATGAGGTCATCCAGATCACCGTCCTCGTTCAGGTCAAAGCCGATCTCGTCTTCCTCCACGGACAGATTCTGATCGTTGATGTAGACCAGATAATCCTCGGACAGATAGGCCGCCAGCAGCTTCTGGAAGGAGCTGTTGAAGCTGTGATCCACATCCATGAAGTATTCAAAGGCCATGGCCATATCGGCCTCATACAGGCTGGTGATGGCGCTGTAGGCCACACAGCCCCAGGCGCCGTCGGAGATCTCATAGTCCACGCCGTCGATGGTGACGGTGGTGGAGTAGCTGCCGTCGGCATTGCGGTACACGCCCACTGCGCCAGCCTCGATCTCATAGTCATAGAAATCGGGATTGTTGGAGGTAGCAGCAAACATGGCCGCATGGGCCGCGCCGCCGGAGCCACCGGTGGAGACAAAGTAGTCCACGCTGCCGGGGAGGTTACCCAGAAGGATGTTGTACTTCACAAAGCGGGCAGCATTCTTCTGGTCCACCAGGCAGCTGGGAGCGTCGCCGGTATAGTAAAGAATGTTTCCATCATCATCCTTGATGGCGTCCTGCTTGCCCCGGTTGCCGCAGGTGACGTTGATATAGCCTTCCTTGGCATAGGTGGAGCCCGCCGTGCGGGTGGAGGACGAGCCATAGCCAGCCGCGCCGGTGTTGAGGATCACAGGGGCCGTACCGGCGGTGTAGACCTGGCCGTTGGTGCTGGTGATCCGGGCTTCGTAGTCAATCACAAGAACGCCGTTGATCGCCTCGGTGTAGGTCCCGGCGGTCACATCTGCCTTGCCGTCCCGGTCGGTGTCGATGCCGGTGACATAGGCACCGGGCACGCACACGGACACGCTCTGCTGATTGGGCAGCTCGGGGTAGACCACCGCTTCCACCACAGACATGGTCCAGGCATCCGCCCCGGAGGCATAGCTCCAGGTAAGCTCGGTGTTGTTGGCAATGTTCAGAGTTTCTTCAATGTAAGCCTTGTCGCTGGCCGCTTCCTGCGAAGGCTCGCCGCTGGCAAAGGCCGCGGTGGCAAGCATCAGCGCCATGACCAGAACAAGAAAAAGGGAAAATGCTCTTTTCATGTTGATTCCTCCGAAGATTTTAAAATTTCCGCTTCAATATTATCATTGCCCTTTTTCAAAAAACAAGAAGCCCGTCACACAAAACACAAAACCGGAACAAACAACACAGTCCGGCTTTCTTCCGTCGCCCTTCTCCGCCCTGCCGGCGCAAGAGAAAACACCGCCTCCGGAAAGAGCCCCGGCGGCGGTGTTTGGATGTATTCACTGGCTGAGGCCGCTGTTTGTTCCCTTGACAGCCTCCCAGACGGTGCGGATGCCGCACCAGATAAGATAAGCCGCCACAATGATGGAGCCCCCGAAGTCCAGCGCCGCCGAAACCGGAGACGCCGGCGCAACGGCCACCGCCAGCAGCGCCAGCGTAACGCAGCCGTCCACCAGACTTTTGGCCCGGTACAGCCGGGCCTGCACCGCCAGGATGGCGTTGGGCTCAGCCCTGTTCAGCTTTGTGTAGCGCCGCCAGAAAATGGTGTTGGCGATCACCCCCAGCACCGCAATGGCCAGGCCGGGGATCACATTGCCTTTGTCGGCGGTATCGGAGAGAAAGGCCAGAAGGATCATAAAACTGCCGCCCAGGCACATCATGGCCCCCACAAAGGCGTTGGAACCCCGCTCCAGCCGGGCCCTGCGCTCCTCGTCGCAAACACCGTCCCGGGTGGTAATTTTGAAGATCGCAAAGGACAGGATAATGGCCAGCAGTTCCGAGCTGCGGCGGACAAAGTCCGCGATCTGGGTGGAGCTGCGTCCTGCCAGAAGACCCAGGCCCACCACCAGCGGGCCGGGGGCACTCATGATCACCGACCACAAAAGCGTGCGGGACCCTGATTTCTTGTTTTTCATGCAAAACCTCCAAACAGTGCCATCAGCGGGATCATCACCACCATGGCGACGGCGGGGCAGGTGACGGTGTCCATGCCGTCCGGGGTAACAAGTTCCACCAGCGTGGCCGCGCCGGCTCCGGCGATGGGAATAAGGATGTAAGCCGCGGCGCTCAGATGCCCGTGGGCCAGAAGGATCAGAAGCACAGCCATGGCGGAGCTGAGAAACATGGCGGCCGAGCCCTCCGCCGTCTTGCGGGGATCGGCGTGCTTGAGCTTTGTTTTGTGCTTGCCGAAGCGCTTGCCCACCAGCGCGGCAAAGGCATCCCCCACGCCCCAGGCATACATACAGGCAAGCCCCAGGTATTTATCCCCCAGCCAGCCCCAGCAAACCGCATTGCACAGCGCCAGCATGGAAAAGGCCAGAAGCAGACTGCGTTTGAACTCTCCCTTTTTACGCTCGTTGACAAAGGAAGAGAATCTGGGCATCCGCCCCGCCGCCGCCAGGATGGGATAGATGAGGAACTCCAGCGCCAGGGTGGTGGCCACGGAGAGCCACCAGGTATCAAAGGCAAAGACAAAGAAAACATACGAACCGAGCAGGATAAAATGCAGCGTTTTCCGAAAAACCTCGTCGGGAATGCGCAGCAGCCGGCGCAGGCTCAGCATAACGAAAGCCGCGATAACAAAATACAGGCAGACACTTCCAGCACCGCGGATAAGTTCGTTCATAGGCGTCCTTTCTCCAAAAAATAACATTGACAGCTTTATTATATAGATTCTCGCCGGAGATGACAAGGCGAACCTCGTCCGGCGCGGCCGTGGTATTGTGCAGGCACAGCCGCCCCGCCATTATTCAGCGCTGCGAACAGCACGATCATCGCAGCCAACACCCAAAAGGAGCCTGTATGACCAACATTCTTTTCGTCTGCCACGGCGTATTAACTTAAACCCGCAAACCCTTGGTGCCCAAAGCTTTCCTCGATTTTGACCACCTGATTTTACGACACTTTTACGACACAAAAGCCGGGCTATGATGGAATTTGTCGTAAAATCAGCAAAAATTTACGACACGGAGGCTTTGAATAAGGGCCTGAAATATGCCCTTTTTCCACCCCTGTAAGGAGCACAAGGAAGCGCTCTATCTGATTATCAAGACTGAAGAAAAGCTTCTGGCCACCACAACAGAATGCCTGCAGTTCCAGAACAGTTTTATGTTGGGTGCAGGATGATGGTTGAGGTTATGGAAGAAAAACTGAACAAGTTTTGTAAAACAACGATTTCCCATGGGTAAAGCATAAAAAATTCCAAGAACAATGTACAAATCTGGATGACAGTAAGTGTCGGCAAGGATTTTCCTTGCCGACACTTACTGCTTTAGAATCTTTATAGGATTTCCTTGTCTATCAGGGCATTATAGCGTTCCTTTAATAGTTCAAACGCTTTCAGTTTGTTTTGAATTGCTTTTAGTTCATTCAAAACATTGTCTTGCACATTCCGGTTGGGCAAATTAAACTCCTCAGCGTATATCTGAGTTAAAGAAAGCGTTTTTGACCCATCGCTAACCCCCATTTCTCTATAGAAATTCTGTAAAAAGATTGAGAAATATTCGAGATTGACTTTTTCTTCCGCATCTTCTCTCAATGTTATGAAACCTGCATGGTGATTTAAAGCAAACCTTTCCCCATTTTTATAGGTCATGCTTCCTGCACTACCATCCAAACTAATGATAATTCCTTCGCCCGAGAAGATGGTGATTGGTGTGCCCTTTTTGGTTTTTGCAGAAATCGAAATTCTACGTTCAGTAGTAACATGATCTTTGTTTCCGCCGTATAGAGGAATCAATTCATCACCGTTTTGAAGAGAGGCATATATGGCTTCATCAGTTAGTGCATAATTGCCTTTTTCTATCTCGTTAAAGACATCAAGAAATTTCATTTAGCACCCTCCTCATCTCATCATTTATTTTCTTCAGTTCCTGACTAAAATCTGCTTCGCTGATATAATGCGGCGAATACGGACGCAGATAGTATTCGGGCAACAGTGTTATATACTTATCAGACGCAATTAGATTAATATTGATATTACCGCCTTTTCTTGCGATTTGTGTTATTCCTTTCTCGTCAATCCATGTGGTCTTCGTGTTGCTGTCATCAAATGTGAGCCATCTTTTTTCAAGAATGCCCGGCATTTCAACACCGTCGGTACTAACCCAGCCAGATATTTCGTCGTGCATCCATCCATTTCTATTATTACGAAGTTTAGTAGGAAATCTCTTATCGGAATTCGCTAAACCATCGTTGTCAATGATATACATCCACACAGGCTTGGTTTGAACTTTGGTTATTGCACTACTTCTCTTTTTGATAAATAGAGCATATGTTTTTTCCTTTGTGTAAGGCGCAAAAGCAAATTTAGGAAGGGATACGATCGCATATACTTCGCATTTTTCAAGAATTTCTTGACGCAGCTTTTTATAAGAAGGATTTTCCAAGACTCCATCCGGCGTAATGATACAGGCTTTCCCTCCAACTTCAAGCAAATCAATGACTTTACAAATAAAAGCAATTTCTGTCCTATTTGTGGAGATAGCTTCTGTATTTGCTTTGACTGTACCACTGCCGTATGGAGGATTTGTTATTACATATTGATATTTTTTATTTAATGCTGTTGCCCCTTTCCGCGCAGGTTTCAATGAGTTATCTGCGTACATATGAGTATGACCATCGCCGACCAAGAACATATTGAGGCGTGTTCTTGAGATGTTTTCGTCTCGCACATCAACCCCGTAAAAACATTTTTTTGAAAGAAACTCTCTTGCCGATGCGGTAAGGGTTCCGCTTTTTTCATAATTGTTTAAAAGAACCTTGAAACTCTCTGTCAAAAAGCCACCTGTTCCGCAGGCTGGATCAATAATAGAAAACTCTTTTTTCTCGTTGTATACATCTTCATCCAGTAACAACAACTTGGAAAAAATGTGCGTGTAATGCCTTCGTGTAAAGTATTCACCAAAATCTTTCTTTTCCTTGGAAGATGCAAACATTTCATATACCGCCCCAAACAAATCAAAACCTGTTCCATGCAACGGTTTCATTGAATCTATAATGCTATAAATTTGCTTAACATCATCCACACTGATAAGCGGCTTGTTTTTATCGTCACCACTAATAGCGATTCGGACGACTTCCATAACATTTTTAAACTCTTTAAATGTTGTCTCGTCTTCTAATCGCTTTATATAGCCACTCAAATTATTCTTAACTTTTTCTGCAATTTCATCGCTACAGTTAGACCAATACACCTTGGAAGAATCTTTAGTTCCGTCGATTTCTTCCTTTTCTTCAAAGTATTCCAAAGCTACGAAACCAACAGTAAAATCAATTTTTTGTACATTGTCTTTGAAGTTAATACCACGATAAACGCCTGCCAGTTCCCATAGTTTTTTATTAAAAATGGCTTCAGAAATAGTCGAGATGGAATCAACATTTGTATTAATGGCATCCAAGTCTGGATCCTGAGTTAATTTGTTTTTAATGAGGCGGTAAATATCAATGGTTTGAAATTCTCGGATAGGATTACCATTAAGAGTCAATCGTTTGAGTGTTTTGGCATTGTAAAAATATGTTGTTTTACAATTAGTGACAATAAAATATGGTAATCCTAATTTAGGTGCTTTTAGCTTTCCTTGTTTGAGAGCATCTTTCCAGTCCTTGTCATCCACCTTGCAGTCATCTTTTGCTTCTGCATACGCAACAAGGTTTTTTATATACTGATCGTCGTTTGTGCCATCATATTCAAATTCAGAAATAAGAATATCCGGTCTTTTTGACCCAGTGTATTTAGAAAAAGTAGTATCATTTACAATTTGGCGAAACGGTATGCTTAACTGTGCGACCAAAACCTCATTTATGAGGCGACTCACAGAAAGGGCTTCTTTCTTTTTCGTTTTAGCCATAGTGGTTTCCTCCATATCTTCAACGTATCATTCAGTTGCTCTCTGCTTTGATGCTAACCCAATCAACCGATCTGCTTGGTCTGCCACGAACAGAGGAATGATCAGGTTAAATGTCTAAGTTTTCTTTTTCCTTAAGCCGTATATATCTATCGTATGAAATGATGACGGCTTGTGGCTTGTTTTGCTTATTAACAATAACGACCTTGTCTTTTTCTTTGATATCTGCAAAGATTCGAGATGCTTGCCCACGCAAGAATTCCGTTATAGCGTGATATTCGGGTATTGCCAATCGCTGTGTTTTCGCCACATAACCACCTCCTTAGTCACATGAATCCTCTCATAAACCATACCAAAAGTAATTACTTTTATCAATATAGATAATAATATAAAATAAATGTTAATAGTAATTATTTCTTCAGTACGTAGATAGTTTGCTTCAACACAAGCAAATATGAAAGCCACCATTGCTGCGACAGTAGCAATGGTGGCTTTCAATTATTGTTTAGCTTGTAAATAAATCTGACTTTGAGGAATTACCTCCGCCGTTCCGGAACCAGACCGATCAACCGTTCTGACTCATCCGCCATGAACGGTAATCGGGTTTAATTTGCCGATCCTTAAATCAACACTTCCCATTTGCCGTATCTCTTTCCGTCCACTCTGCGGATGAGTTCTCTTTTCTGCAAAGAATCCATACTACCAACACAACAACTGTTGCGCCATCTCCTGGAGTGAGGCCGAGCCGGGAGACCTTGTGTTCTATCCTGGTGACAGTCATATCGGCATCGCGGGCGGCTGGGACGACTACGGAAACATCCAGATCGTCCACTGCGCCAGCGGCAGTCTCAATGGTGTGGTCATTACTGGGAAGAGTGGATTTGCGAGTATCGCGACGCCGTATTATTATCAGCAGAAGCAACATTAAATAGTGAGGGTCATCGGCCATTGCCTCGAAGTACTCAAAACCCTCATAGACAAAAAAAGAGCAGATGTTCCAGGTAATCTTCCACACCGACCTGGGAGCAATCTACTCTTCAAGGGCTTTTTGCCAGACCCATAAGGATTATAACATACTTCGTTCCATGTCGCGAGTAGGAACTCCAACCGATAACCCATTCATTGAGTCTCTTAACGGATAGATGAAGTCCGAACTGTTTTTTGACTTTGGTTTGGCCTCTTCAACGTACGTTCCATCTCTTCTGAATTCCTATGTCTAGTTTTTCAACAAAAGCCGTCCGGCAGCTGCGCTTGTCTACAAAAGCCCAGTTCAGCACAGGACCGAACTGGGGTTCTCTTAATATTATTCTGTTTTCGCTGTCTACTTTCCCTTGACAGATGCAAAAGGAACGGGACGTTTCCCGTTCCTTTCATTTTTTGTCTGCTCATGTGCAGCCTTACACATGGTAGTAGTATTTAACTCCGCTCGAGTGACTTCCAAAACCCGACTCCAGCGAGCCATGCTCAAAATTCGATGCCCCGGCTTGTGAAATCATAACGCCCTTATCCCCGGACTTCTGCGGGGCCACCATGGCGACATGGCCAGTTGTCGTTGCTGCCGCAACCGTAGGATATCCTTGGTTTGCCATAGCAACAGCCGTAGCCGCGTCACACTCAACCCAACCATAATCCGCACCATACTTGCCCAACCAACTTGTCATGCGGTTGGCGCTCATTTCATTGTAGGTTCCGGTTCCTGCTTTGATCGCCTCCGCCCTCGTCATAGGCTCGCCAGTATGCTTATTGTAATAGTGCGGAATCTCGCAACCCATGGCTTTTGTCGCATCCCACACATAAATATTACACCAGGTCGCATTATCCGTGCGTCTATAACGCGCATGATTCTCCACATCCAAATCTTCCAGAACCTCGTTATAGGCATCCGCACTCCTGTAGTCAGATGCATTGGTTTTTCTGGGAGCGATTTCTAAATACTGCTGTTTGGGAATACTGTAATTTGTGTTTGTCTCCACCTGCAATTGCGATGGCTTCTTTTTGCCGCTTATGCAGTCAGAAAGGTTCGCAGGCGTAAAATTAGATTTCGGAATTCCAAGGAGCGCAGTCGTTCGCTTGACCGCCTCAAGTTCCTGGGCAACATCCCTCCCCAGCCCCTCAAAGATACTTCTGCTAGACGCATCAATAGCATGAACATTGCTAAAAATGCGTTCGATCTGGGAAACCTTCGCGTCCCGCTGGTCCAGTACTTTTTGGTGATACGCATCTACATCGTCCAGATAATTTCGAATATTCAAAGATCCAGTCCATTTTTGAACCGTCAGCCACATATCCCCAAAGAAATCGCCAACTCTACCCCAAGTAGTTGTCTCGGTAACATCGTTGATTTGCTTTATAAGCTTTCTCTTTGCTTCTTCTGTAAACGTTCTGGTCATAACTCCGACACCTTTAGGTTCAGTTTTCCTGACTTTTATAGAACTCGGTCAGATTATATACGAATTCCTGTCTTTCCACGTCTTCAAAGCCCCGGAAAAACACCTTCCGAATGTCCTTGTGATTAAAGAGATACTGATAATCCTGACCCATGTTCCCTTCTGGGTAGGGCACGCCAATGTAATCGAATTCTTGGGCCGCCTCATTTTCATTCTGAAGGGATTGAATGATTCCAAAAATCATCATCCGCTTTTCCCCTTTTTCCAAAACAACAACTGATCCAATGGGTAACAAATCTTTAATCTTTTCCGTCATTTTCTTTCTCCCTTATTTAATAAAATCTTATACACACATTATCAGAAGCTAAAAAGAGGCTTGAACCCTCTACTCACCGAATCACAAAGATTGTTCCAGCCCTTGCTCACTTCGGTCGCAACTTCGGATACCACTTTCTTTCCGCCTACAACCACAGCTTCCCCAACATCCAAAATCGCATCGGAAATGGTTTCGGTAAGCTCTTTTTCCTCGCCGGTAAGCTTTTTAGTAATCTTTTTGCAGGCCCAGTCCAAGCCCATCGTAACGCCCACCGTTGCCGCACCCACTAACAAAACCGGCGCTGAGCCAATTGATGCCGCCACACCAGCAGCAACAGCAGTACTGATCAGCCAACCACTTCCGACGTCCACAACCGTTTCCGTAACAGTCTCTGCCCAAGCACGCCCCTCACTGATCTCACCGGATTCAGCTTCCTCTTTATTGTCGAGATAGTTGCTCACCGCCGTCAAGCCCAGACCGATCCAAGCACAGGCAGACTTGGCTCCGCCTTTAGTGTAGCTTTCCAGGGGGCCGTCCAGCTTGTGGAAGTTGTTATAAAAACGCATCCCCCAAGAGGTTTTGGCCTGCGAGGCTTTGCCAGCAAAAAGATCGGTTAAGCCAAACAGCCTTTTTATGCGCAGTTCCTTCGCTTGCCGGGGAAGCATTCGGCTTAGCTTGTCCAGATTTTTATTGCTTTTCGACCAGGCCATCAACCCTTTGATAAGAGTATTTCCATCCTTGAGCAAGGATGTCACACTTTGCGCGCCGGTCGGCAAGGAGAACTGTCCGTTCGCAAACCATTTCGGCAAATTCTTCAGCAGGAAAGAAGACACCGTCCCAATATGGCCAGCTTTTCCCAGAACGCCGATTAAAACATCGGTCCACGACTTTTTATCCAAATCACGCTGACGCTCATTGCCCCTTGTCTCCATGGAAGCGGACTTGCTTTGAGACAACGCCTCCGATAACAGAGTCTGTGCCTGTTTTAGATCATCCGAGGAAAAGTTGGCATCGATTTTCTGGAGAAAAAGAATTGTTTTCTCAAACAGATCGTTGACCACCTCCTGAATTTCGCAGTAAACCTCGACCAATGCCCGGATTGAAGAGATCGTAGTTCCCTGCGCCTTCCCAACCTGCGGAGGAACCGGTGGCGATTGCTCCCAAGCCATTTTCGCCGCCTGCAGCTTTATGATCCCGCTTTCGTTTGCCTCTGCTATGTATTGGAAAACATCTGCCATCTACTCACCTTCTTTGTTTAGTACAGATATTCATCGGCTTCATCCACATCATCCAGGAAAGTAATCGCCTCAACCCGAGCGCGTCGGGATATATTCCCGATTCCCTCCACAAGTTTCTCTGCCTGCGCGATGAATTCTTTTAAGGCCTCTGCCGTATCGCCGGAAATAATACCTTCAGCACTGATTGTTTGCAAAGTATTGACGTAGGCCGTCACAGCATTTTCATAACGGCTTCCCTGCTGCTGAAAAAACTCTGCCACTGACTCGAGATACTCATCAACAACGATTGGTTCACTCATGTTAATCACCCCAAGCATGGAAATTCAATATTGATCCGGTTTCATAAAGTTTCCTTATTACCGTGCTGTCTGCCATTTCAAGCCTACTCAGTGCAAGAACTCCAGCAGCTCTCTGCGTCGCTTCCACAAACTTTCCATGGTAGACGTCGTAATCATTCCATAAAGTCTCCAGCTTTTGTCGGAGAATGGTTATGGCCATGCCAATGCCATCCATCATATCATGGTAAGGTTGTCCCATAATTTTTTGCTGTATCTCCGAGCTGAAGCGGTTCATAAGCGATCCCGTTCTTTTGAACACATCTGCCACCGCTACAAACGGCAGCCGATACCATTTCCCCCGCCGATTTTCACTTTCTTCGTCAAGATCGTTTTTCATCTGCTCCATCTTCTCAATTATAGGATAAAGCTCATTGATTTCTTCAAGAACCGCGTTCTTTCTGGCGCGGTAGAATTCCATGGCTTCCCGTGCAAGAGCCCGAAGCACAGCCTCTGTCATTTCTTCAGGTGTTTGTCTTTTGTGGTCCGTGTATACGAAGACGCCAGGTTCTATCTCAATCTCTCCTATTTCCATTCTTTCGACCTCCCTAAAACGTGTTTGTCTATATTATTTGTCTATGCAATGTCTGTGCCAACACATATGCACCCGTCATCTCCACGCAAAAGCCTGTATGGATTTTCCCACCCTCTTTCAGCCTTCAGATAGTTATTATTCAAAAGATACATATGCGTACGCATCTTTTTCCTCGCCTAGCTGCAGATTCTCCAATCGCCGCAGTTGTTCCTCCAAGTAAGCGATCTCAGACTGGTCTTCATTGATGCCAAGAATATGGTTTTCCGCTCTTTTTATCATGGCTTTGTAGACATCAATATGGGCCTGTTTGGCCGCCTCAAAGGTCAGCCGCACCATTTTCAGGGCCTCTTCAGTTGGCTCTTCCATTTGTCTAACAGCCAAAACCGCATCCATGTATGCGTTGGACTGTGCCGAACAAATCGTCGTAAGTCCGATCAAGTCCATGGTGGCTGAAGCATACTCCGATGCCCCAGTAACATCCGCTGCCACATCAATGCCTGTAGTCACCACGGCATACAAAGACGGACCATTTCCAAATTTTGGTCCCAGATGCTTATGAATCGCGTCCGTAACTGCATCCAACGCCTCACCACCGACCTTGTCCACAAGGGCATCTTTGGCTTTGTTGAGTATCATGACCATCTGGCTACTATATTCCTCGCGGAGCTTCGTCAAAGCGAGTTGATAGGTCGCATCTGCATTTTCGCTGTTGGCCACAAGTGCATCCAAGGCCTCAACCGTGGAAGAATACTCTGTGAGAAGATCGATCAAGAGATTCTTTCCGTCCTCTGCCTGATCTAAATACTTAAACAGCTTCGTTCCATCCGACACAAACGAAAAGACGCCGTTCCAGTTATCGTAGCACTCCCGGGCCATCTTGTATTCGCTGGCCGAGATCGTGCGCCCCTTTCGCTTATTAAGTTTTGCGTACCACACTTCAAAGGAGATCTCACTGCCCAGTGTCTTCGCCTCTTTAACATAAGATACGTACTCATTCAGGAAATCCAGCCGAAGTTCCTCTTTCAGTTCGTTCTTGCCACGCACACTTTCAAGGCTGTCTGCAATCAGTTTCTTGTATCTTGTGAGGCTGTAGCTATCAATATCTCCGTTCACCATGGCTTTTACAATATCCAGATTGTAGCCTGTTTCCTCTGATATAAGCTGCAGGTTTTTCTCGTCTTTCAGAAGCTCCGCACAAAGTGTCAGATACAGGTTTCGCATCTGCACATCCGTATAAAGCTCCTGGCGCACGTCGTTATTCAGATAATGCTCACCTCTGGGAGGAATATAGCCTGCTAGGCGACCGGTACGAAGCCAATGGAGAATTTTATCCTCGGACATTCCGGTTTTTTGTGCCATCTCGCTGATGATGTTCCGATCAAACTTATCTTGCATGATCATTTCTTTCAGCAAGCCACCGAGAGAATATGCTCCTTTGATGGTATCAAAAATCACCTCCTCTCTTTCAAGAAGTGCAATGAGGAAAACATCACCCATATTGATTTCTGCCAACATGACCTGATAGTAGGTAAAGCCCCAGAAAACTTTTATCGAATAAACCTTCTCACAAAATTCCTTCAGTTCAATATCATCAATTTCTTTGCAACCGGCAACATTTAGGTTTGTCTCAGCCACTAGGGCATCCGCCTGCTCCAGCAAAGACTGAAGACTGGCCAGGCCTGCTAGTGTACTGATCATCTGGCCAGCATTCATGGTTCCAGATATGCGCTCTGACAAAGCCTTTGTGTAGTTGTAATACATACTAATGCTTTGCCCATAGCTTCCAAGAAAAGCACCGTAACGGGGTTCTGTGGCACGTACTTCTTCAAATTTTCGGATAATGGCATCGCGCGTGTAATCCCGCCGGTCAAAGATTCGCTTGTGGTACTTGTCCAAATCGTCCACATGGTTTTTAATACTCAGAGTCCCGAAAAGACTGCTGATTGCAAGCCCGATATCCCCAAACCAGTCCCCAAACTTTTGCCAATTATTCTGCGGCGTTATGGAGTCAATGATTTCCAACAGTTCCTCCTGCTGTCTCATAGAATAGTCTCTGACCAAACCCGAAACCGCACAGGTATACGAAGTAGATTTTGCAGCCGAGGCTTTGTAATACCCTCTGCGGCCCAGACTCGGCATATTCCCGCCGGACGAAGACCTTCGATTGGTAGCATTGGAAAACTCCTTGGCCGGATCAAAGCTAGCCGACTCCCAATAGGCCGCCATCAGTTCTTCTGCATTTCTTTGGTCCAGTGCGCAAAAGTTGGTTCCTGCCGAGGCCATAAAGGAGGCGATATTATCCAGAAGTGTTATCAAAAATCCATGGATCTCACCAAATTTCTCCGCCGCTTGACGGAGGTTCTCCATGGCAAGCCCAGAGCAATCCCCCTCATCGAACTCGATGAGGGCCGGAACTTCCGCTTCCAGATTCAAGCGAAGCATATCAAGCTTTGTCCACGCAAAAACATTTGCCTCGTCAATATAACTGAACACATCACTCATTCTTTTTCCTCAATAAATGACATCGTCGATTTCATCAATGTCTGACAAAAATGTGCTGACCGCCTTCCCCGCGCTGTTCCCCAATTCTCCAATTTTTTTCAGGGAATCAATACTTTCTTTGAACGACTGCAGTGCCTCGGCTGTTTTCCCGCTAGGGAAAGCACTCTTCACATCAGTTTCAAAGATTCGGATCATTTGATTGACCGTATTTTGATAAACCTCTGCGTATTTCATCAGCACGGCCGTGGCAGACTCTACATAGTCATCGGAAATGATGATTTCTTGGGATGATCCGCTCATACAGGACTACCTCACAAAATAATATCTTTTATGTTTTGCGCAAACTGTTCTGCATAGTTCAAGCTCTGGTTCATCATGCCTCGCAGTTTGGAGTTCAGTTCCGCAATTTTATTGGCAAGCTCCGTCAGCTTGCTATCCACAGAGAATTGGTCCTCTTCCAAGGTATCCAACAACTGCCAACATTGCCGGCCAGATAATTCCTCACACAGTTCATCACAAAACTCCGGGAGCTTTCGGGGCTGATGCCGCAGGCGTGCCATATCGTCTTCCGCATTTCTTGCTTTTCGGCGCAGCCATTCCTGCTCGTCCTCAAAACGGTCTTTCACATCCGCAAGGCGACGTTTAATAAGCTTTGTTTTTTCAATGCGATCCGTGAAATCTCTGATTTCTGCCCGCACCTTATCCATAGCAGTGTCTAAGCTGCTTAACAGATTATCAATTCCGTCCATATGTATCCCCTTGTGCTGTAAAATCTTGATGGATTTCATAAACGCCTAAAAAAACAAGGTGCTTATGAAATCAATCAGAAAAAACGTAAGCTTTTGTCTTCTAAATACATATCTGGCAAGCGGAGCAAGAGTGCTCCGCTTGCCTTGTGTGCCGGATTAGCGAATGGCGCCCGCCTGATCGCTGTCAGCGCTCTGCTGATTCGCAATGTAGGTGGTAATAAAGGTAGAAATCTCATCGAGAGCCACAGCCACTTTCTCAATTTTGTCCGCGTGATCGCTAGAGAATCTTTCCTGGAAAGCAAGCGCAGCATCGCCATTCCACTCGCTGCTCACCAGCTGTTCATTGCGATTGATGATCGCAGTGCAGAGCTCACGAAACTGTTCCGCACACTGAGTGTAATAGTTCGCAGCATTCTGCATTCCCTCGTAGACAATAAGAATTTGTCCAGCCATTGTTGAATTCCTCCAAAAAATATATTTGACTTTTTCAGCTTACCAAAACGGTTCGCTGTTGGTCACTGTTCATACAGCACGGTTTTGATTTTTCGTACCACATTTTCCCGGGTGTAATAGCAATCCCCCGGCTCAATGTCCTTCTTGAACTGGCGGATGGCCGCAATAGGCGCATCAAACAGCTTCATCGAAGCCAGATTGTCGAAGAACAGGAAATGATGGCTCTCCCGCAATGGTTTAACCGCCTCCGGCGCATTAAAGGGAATGCTCACATTGTCCATGTCTGCAAAAATCACACACACTTTCAGCGCTTTGTATTTCCCAAGGAAATTCTTGTATCTCGCAAGTGCCTCGCTGTTGGAGCTGATGATGGATGCCACATCGTTGTTTCGGATAATCAGTAGTAGCAGAGGCTGCTGTTCCATGTTGTCTGCATCACCGGAGAGGAGCATCTCATAACGCTGCTGTAGGATACTGTCCCACTGGGCTATCGTTTCAAGGACAGTTTCGGGAATCAATGTATACTCTTCAACGATACTCAGCCGCTCCAGGGACGCAAACTTTTTATCCATCCCGTCCACGATATGTACAGACACAGGAGCCACTGTACAGTTTCTTTCAAGTTCTGCCAGCATATGGCGGATAAAGTTGCTCCGCCCCATTCTTTTTCGTCCTGAAATACCCAGCAGCCCCAATTCCGCAAGATTCAAAACTACCGGTTCAACCGTTGCGTAATCCAAACCAAGGCCAATTTGATATGACCCGAGAGATTCGATCTGCCGGTTCATAATATCATCGGTAAGCACCTTAGGGATCACTGGGATTTTAGTCGCACGCCCCTGGCCCACATACTTTTGATTAATGCGCTCTGCAAAGTTTCGAACCTCTCGCACTCGCTCAATCTCTTTTTCGCCTTCAAAAGCCAGATAAACCTGCGCCTCATAAATCGATTTGTTGATTTGAACAAGCCCGCGTCCCGGAGTATTCAAGGGACGCATTCGGCAATAATCAAACACAGTGCTGTATTCAGCACTGTCGTTGCAAAACAATGCAATCCGACTCGGGAAATAGGCAAGGTATTTATAACCGAAACCTGTCGTTTGTGTGTTGGCCGCAACCACACTTATACCAACAGTCGTACCCTCCTGGCACAACATCCGCAAAACCTCTTCGTCCTGCCCAAGCATTTCCTTCAGTGCGGTCATATTATCGATCGCCAACACAATTTGAGGAATGTCCATCAAGCCAGCCTCTCGGTAGGACGCATAGGAACTCACACCAACCTTCAGCAATTTATCCTTTCGACTGGCGATCTCTGCAATCATCAGCTTGAACAGATTTTTGAGCGCCTCATCTTCTGCACGGGTAACCACGCCGCCCACATGCTTCATATGTTCGAAGTTTTTCAGGATCATGGAGCTGAAGTCCACGACATACAGTGTCAGTTCGTCCGGCGAATAGTTTTCCACTAGGCCGCGGATGATGGTTTGCAGGAGGTTTGTCTTGCCACTCTGAGACGAGCCAACGATAAAGACATTGCCACTAGTAAGATTAAGCCGCACAGGGGCCTGAAGCTGGTTATCCGGATCGTCGTACAACCCGATTGTAACGAAGGTCTCGGTTTTGTTTACCTTCTGCTCATCCTTATATGGCAGCACCGCAGGCAGAGACGGAAGGCAGATATCTGGAAGCTTAGAAATATTTTGTTTCTGGCAGAAATCGGCCACATAATTTACCACAGCCTCCAGCTGTGTGAAGTTACCTTCACTTTGGGCCGTCGGTTTTCTCTGAAAAATGATGCTTCTTTTCCCGAAAAGCGAAACCTCAGCCACGCTGAAAGTCTTCTGCTTTTCTCCCGCATCCACACTAGAGGGGCCGCCGCTATATGCCGACTGGAAAAGGTCAAAAATTTCGTTGTTTCCCACCTGCAGATAGGCCCGGCCCGGTTCGCGGATTTCCGCCGCCAAGGGGGACTTCAGAACTTCGTTGGAGTCCTGGGGCGATGCCACGCGCAAACACATTTTGAAATTTGAGTTGGACCAAATCTGCTCATTCACCTGGCCGGCCGGCTTCTGCGTGGCCAGGATCAGGTGTACACCAAGGCTTCGACCAATGCGGGCTGCGCTGATAAGCTCTTTCATAAACTCCGGCTGCTCCGCTTTCAGCTCAGCAAACTCGTCCACAATAATCACCAGATGCGGCAGTGGAACAGATGCTTCGCCACTTTTGTACTTGCGGATATAATCGCCGATCTTCGACACTTCCATCTCAGCAAACAGCCGCTGTCTCTTCATCAATTCTGCCTTGATGGATTTCAGCGACCGATCAATTTCCCTGCCGTCAATATTGGTAATAGCGCCGATCAGATGAGGCAGTTCCCGAAGCTGGTTGACCATGCCGCCGCCTTTGAAGTCGATGATAACAAAACTCACTTCATAAGGATGGAATAGGATGGACGCAGAAATAATATAGCTCTGCAGAAGCTCACTCTTACCGGCACCCGTCGTACCCGCAACCAGGCCGTGGGGACCATGCTTGCGGATGTCGAGATACACGGTTTCATTGTTGGCCTTCACGCCGATGGGCACCGCAAGCGAGTGATGTACCGCCGCACGGCTCCAGTTGCCGTTCAGGTCAATGTCTTCCGGAGAGAGAATTCCCAGCATTTCAAATAGTGTTATGCTCTTGGTCAGGGTATTTTCCAGACTGACCTCTTCGCTGTATACAGGTGAAAGCGTCAGGGCGACCTTCTCCATATCCTCGTTTTTAATAACGCTGTAGGAAAAGCTTCTGGTATTGTTCAGATTCGCAACCGTTACCACTGTTGCTCGGTTGCTGCCTCGCTCCAGCGATACGACCTCATCCACCCCCTGCGGCAACAGTTCCTGCCGCACCTCAAAGAAAACGAAAGTAAAGCCAAGACTTTTTGCCTTGCTGATGTATTCCGAAATCGGATGCCGTTTCATCCCGTGATCATCCAGGACGAACACAACATAGTGGGGACTGTTTCTTTTCTGCTGCTCGCGGGAGGTGAGTTCAACATACAGGAACTCAAAAAGGGCATTTTTGCTTTCGTCATCGCAAACGATATTGCGAACGCCCATCGCCTCATTGCTGACATGGGGCAGCCAGCGCAGCCACTGTATTTCATGGACATCATTGCCCAGGATGTACATCAGCTTCACGTCGTTGTGATAATGCCGCACACTGATATCCAGCGTCATGATCTTCAGCATTTCCCGCTGGCGCACATCATCGCCGACAACGCCGATAGCGTTATCTGCTTTTAAATCAATAAAAACAGGCGCGTTAGGGATATATTTGTAGTTTTGGGCGATGGTCTGAGGGATTTTAGCCAGTTCATCTGCTGCGGTAATGGTCTCTTTTACAGTAATCTTGATCGGCCGCTTAGCCTCCTGCCTGCCTTCGCCTAGACGGATGCAAAGGAAGTCATCATCCTCACGTTGCCGGTCAAAGAGGTCTCCGCTAAATTCACGGACCCGCTTGAGTTGTTGCTGAACCGGAATGTATATTTGCGATAACTGCAGGGCCTCGGTTTTCCTGACTGCTTCAATTTCCTTCCGCTTTCCGGCAATATACGCAGCATAATCTTTTTCGCGCTTTTCAACTTCCTTCTTGTAGTCTTTGTTTCCCGTGATAAAGGAAATGACCGTAGTAACCATTCCCAATGCCATGGAGCAGGCGCTGAAGATTACAAAGCTACCTCCGCCCCCCATCACTCCACGTAAAAGCACCACCAAAATCAACGAACCCACCGCCGGCAAAAGCTGCATAAAAATGTTATTTTTAGGCTTCTGGGGCTTTTGTTCGGGATCCAGAATCACGATCGGCTCTTTTGACAAAATGATTTTCTTGCGCACATTGCGGACAAACTTGGGATACTCCATATTGTCCGAATGTAGGCTGTCAAAAGAAGAGCGAAGGCCGTTAATGCGTATTCCGTTTTTCGAATCCGTATAAAGGAAGCCATCTTTGTAATAGAAGCTGTAGCTAACAACGGAAAAGAAATCCGTATCTGTCAGTTCCTTCTCTCCATCAACCCGGACACCATTGATGTAGGCTCCATACCGAGCATTGAAGTCGGCAAGATAAAGCTTTCCCTGTCTTTTTGCAATGGTAATAAAATCGGTTTCCAGCAATGGGTCTTCAATATAGATGGCCGCCGTAGGATGACCGCCAATGACCAGATTGTTTACGTTGCGAATGTCAATCATCCGGTCGTACTTTTTGGCTCGACTATCAAAGTCCAGCATAAAGTCGATGGTGCAAATGCTTTTGGCCTGCGACTGCAGGAAGACGAAAACTTTGTCACCGTGATCCAGTTGCTTTCGAATCTGCTTGCGAACACCGCCATCGGTAAAATATAGGCCCTCCGGGCATTCGACAGACCAAGCGCCGTCCAGTCGGCTCATTACCAATTCCACCGGTTCCTTGGTAGCAAGCAGCGCAATGCGAATATCGCAGCGCACGGTTGTTCCCACACGGATTGAAATATCATCATCCGGCAGTTCAGCCTCACGATGGATGTTCCCACTGGATATTACGATCTTATATTTCTTTCCCATGGTTCATTTCCTTACTTCTCAAAGCTTATTTTGCTTCCGTTGTGAATCCCCATCTCTTCAAGCGTCTTGTTCCCGCGCAACAAAGCAATAGGATTCTCACATTTGAGATAGCTTTCCGCCAAGTTATCCTGAGAAACACCCAAAGAATATGCGGAATTCAGTGCCTGGATAAGCTCAATAGCCGTTATGTTCAACGGCACTTCAAGGTCGACGCGCTGGTTCCCATTTGCACAAAACATAATAATTGCTTTATCTGCCATTTCGTTTCCCCGCTTTAGATAAGGTAAGAGAGTTTCTCCATATCCCGATTCTTCTGCATGGATGCAAAGGTAATCGGCCCTGCCATATTGCCAACAGAAGCATCGCTGGTGGTTGCTGTGCTGTCGCTGTTCATGCCGTCATATCCATGATTGCATACCACCAAAAACTTTCCGCTGTCGGCAGCTGCGAAATTATTCATCAAGAGCGCAGACTTGTATCGAGCAAACTCGCTGGCCCCTGTAAGCAAAATGACTTTGTCTGCAAGTTGCATCAATTCATCCTTGTTGGAATCGAATACTGAGTCCGTATCCATAATGATGTAGTCATAATCCACATGCTTCTGAAACTCCTTGGCCACTCGCCCATACACCGAACAATCAATTCCCATGGCAGACGCCGCCATGCGCAAGGGCGGGAGGTAATCAAACCCTTCGTTCTTTATATAGGGCTTTAGCCCACTATATAAATCACTGCCAGGAGAACCGAGAACGCCATTGGCCGCAGATGCCAGAGAACTTTTGTCTTGGAGGTAATAACCAAAATCCTGGATATTCTCTGCATCCAAATAGAGAACCCGCTTATGGTTGTTTGCCAAGTTGGCACTGAGACCTAAAGCAATCGTGGTTTTGCCGATCCCACCGGCCGCAGAGTAGACCAAAACAATCCTCGTCTTCTGCGCATGCACACGGGTCGTTTGAACAAACTGTCGCGCACCGTATTCAATCTCGCCGAAAACTTTTTGAATATGGGCATATTTATATACAACGCGGACTGCGGAACCTTGGAGGTTTTCTTCGGATGCATCCTCGGTGAGCTTATACACAACACCAATATCGTTTTGACGAAGGAACGCATTATACAGCCTATCCGCCACAATCAGAACATCGATACGACGGGCCGTCGCTGCAAACTCGTCGATGTAGCCAGGGTCATCAATTACTTCCAAATCAATGCTGTCTCGGAATGTTTCCAGCAGTTTTGCCTCCAGGGGGGATATGTATTCGGGATTTGTGTCTGCCAGAACAAACAAAGGTTTTGCCATGATTATCCCTCCCGCAGTTCAAAATCGCTGTTTGCCAGCCGAATTCGATCTCCTGGCCGAATCTGCACGAGCTGACCATCGGCCAGTTTCTTACCGTTCACATAGGTTCCGTTAGAACTGCCCAAATCGGCAAGATAGGTCTTTCCACCGCTTTGAGTTACTTTACAGTGAACACGACTGATTGCATTATTAAACGAGATCGTACCATCGACACCGTTTACACTTTTCCCGAATATAAATTCCGGCTTGGTAATTGCGATATCAACAGCTACCGGTGTACCATGACCTACAAGATGAAGCCCGTGGCTTCCCGTAAGAGCACCCGAGTCTCCCAGCTTTACGTAGGTGGTTGTTGCCTGCCTTTCCACAGATGAAAGCAACTGCTTAACCTGACGAATGCTGGCCACTCCACCGGACAAGAACCCAATCAACTCCTGCAGCTTTGGATTACCATCTGCCGAATAGCGCATAACAAAGCTTCTGAGAAGGTTCATTGTTTGAGCCTCAAAGCGATCTCTTCCCAGTCCCAAACCTCCGTTATTTAAAGGCAGGAACATGAAGTAACATGCTTCCGACTCCACGTCCACAAAGACACGCTCTGCACTTATTACTACGTTCTCAAGGTTCAGAAAATCCGCTGAATAAAGTTGCTCCGCCACATTCACGAGACTTTTGGCAATTGTTAAAACCCGCTGACCCTCTAATAGTCCCAACGCAGACAGCGCTTTTTTACTTCCTGTAAAATACATAATTTTAGGTCTGCCGTTGTATTTATAAACAGAACATGAGAGGAGCCCGGCACCGAGCATACCCTGCATCATCTTGTGACTTGTGGGAGAATAGGCTTCGTGTCCGGCAAGAAGAAATGTGACATTCCTCCCTGTCATGCCTTCTTTTATAATCATTGATGATATAGTATGTTCCATGTTCAAACTGTCTCCTGTTGGGTTTTCTTGAGTATATCCGGCTATCTGTGGTATAATTTAGCCAGCAGGAAAGGTGGGTTTCTTCTTGAAACGATTATTTCGATTCTTATTGCTTATTCCCATCAGCGCTTTTACGCTGTTTGTTCTATATCCCCTCGTCCACGAATGCGGGCACGCTCTGGCAACGGTTCTTCTTGGCGGGAAAATAGGAAGTATTTCCTTTCTCCCCATCCCTCATGTGGAAAGCGGAATTCCTCATGATAACACGACCGTAGTTGCCATTATCAGCCTTGCCGGCATGATATTCCCATTGATCACTAGCCTTCCATTTATTCGCGCACGAGGATATATAGGTTTTGTCGTTCTATTAATGCTGTTGCTTTCTTCAATAGCCTATATTGTAGAGTTCAGCATCGCCCTTCAATACAATGCCGGAATAGTAGTAGATGGCGATGATATTGTCCTGTTTCTGCAAGCGTCCGGTCTTCATCCCACATGGGCATTCCTATGTACCGGCATACTGTGCATTTGGTCACTCATCGCCATCGTCTACATGAATCCTATTGAATTGATTGACGGACTGGCTTAAGACTTTTCCGTTTGTTGTCTTGCCGTTACAAAGCCGTAACCCATGAGCAAAGCAGCCAGCACCACTGCCAGCCAGCCCGTTCCTCGGAAGCCTACTGCTTGCTGTTTTTTCTGCTGGATTCCTTCTTTTAAAGATATAACATTCATAATGATGACCCTTGTTTAAACAAATAGTTTGTTTAGTCAGCCTTTCACAAGCTAGACACTTCCAGTCTGGTCTTTCCAATGTCGATCTCATCGCCGACATGGATTTCCCATCCGGAAATGCCGTCCGCCTGATAGCGAAGACCATTCGTGACAACATAGGTGCCATGAGATGAACCCACATCGCGCACATAGAAACGACCATTTTCCTGGACGATCTCGCAGTGCTTACCGGAAACCGTTCCATCTGCAATAACAATGTCATTGCTTCCTTCCCGACGACCGATAGAAATTTTCGCTTTCATGGGCACCGAATAGGAACGGCCCTGGACAACATCCATCAGAACGAGCTGTCCGCCGCCTACACCATAATCGTCAAGACGCATGGTCCCGGTCATATCGGAAGCGTCTAACGGCATGGTACCGCCGGAGTAATTCCCATACCCACCGCCATAGCCTTGGCTGAGTTCGGCTTTTTTCTTTGCCTGTTTGTCACGTCTTTTTTTCGTACTGATGATAAGAAAGGCCGCCAGACCACCAACAAGAAGAACACCCACGCCTATGTAGATATAAATCGTGTTAAACGCAGTCGCTACTCCAACGGCTTCGTTTACCACCCCTTCGAGCGTTGCGTCCGCATCCACACTTTCTTCCGTCGAAGTCTCGATCACATCTTCAGAAACTTCCTCTGCAACTACGTCAACCGTCTCCTCAGCAGTAATTGTTTCAACCGCATCTTCCGCTTCCGCAGATTCCAACGTCTGTTCTCCCAGAGACTTTACACGCAGATCATAGCTGTCATCCACGGTAATACCACCATGGGTGACTGTAAGAATGAGGCCCTTCTCGCTGCCATCTGCCAGTTCAGCAGGAACCTTTGCCGTGGCCATAAAGCCGCTGCCAATGTACTGGCTCAGACTGTCCAGAGTATCCGCTAGAGAGTCTTTATCCGCAGTAACGATTTTACCTCCGGTTGTTCTGGCCAGTTCGCCAAGCTTTGCCAGTTGCTCACTGTTATCGCTGCTCTTTACACCGGCAACATACAAGGAGATGCCGGCGTCAATGGCCTTGGACTCGACTTCAGATAATCCAGCCGCATCGGAGCTGTCGTTCTTGCCATCCGAAAGGATGACAACTGCTCGCTGCAACGGAAGATCTTCGCTGCGGCGATTGGCAATATCGATGGCTTTCATCATACCGCTATACAGCGCGGTTCCAGCTTCCGTAGCACTCAGTCCGTTAATCACGGCACTGAGCGTATTTTTGTTATCCGTAAAATCCGTAACAACCGTAACCGATTCGCCAAAAGTGACAATAGCCGCCATATCTTCGGAACCCATGCGCTCCACCCAGTTCTTAAGAGCTTCCTGAACACTGGCAAACTGTGCCTCACTCAAGGAACTGGACACATCTACTGCGAAAACATAGCCAACGCCAACATAGCCGGCATGCTGGACCTCGGTAGTCAAACTCTGCCCACCAAGGTCGAGCTTAACTGCATCTTCGCCAAGAGTGCTGATTTGCTCGTCATTTTCATCGTCAGCATGGAAGAACACATACAGATCTTCGCCATCCTGGACTGTCTGGTTGATTTCAACACTTGTCAGCGAGGCGGCAAAAGCCTGCACCGAGAGTAGCACCGCCAGACAGATAATCATTGAGAGAATTCGTTTCATTTGATACTCTCCATCGCTTAATTCCAGTTGGGCCGCCTATGACAGGCGGCCCAATATTTGTTTGTTGTCTTTACTTAGGTTTCTTCGTCCTCTTTCTTCTTGCGCAGAAACACAACTGCCGCGACAATCAGCAGGGCACTGATACCGCCGATGGAACCGTAGAACAGAGGCTTGTTGGCATAGAATCGAATCCAGAAGCTACTGGAAACGGTGAAATCAAGGATTTCCTGCTCCATATTCTGATTGCCCGCCTTATCGGTGCAGACCACCAGCACACTCTGTTTAGATGTCGCAGCACTATCGCCTTCGTAGATCACGAAAGTGTAGTCCCCGTTGCTTCCTTCCACAGCTGTCAGCGCAACCTCTTCGCCAAGGGCATTACCGTTGTTATCGAACCAGATATAGTAGCCGTCCTCATCCTTTTCAGCGGTACTGTCCAGACGATAGACATAAACTGTATCCAAAGCGATGTTATCGCTGCAGTTGATGGTCACTTCATGCTGTTCCTCGTTGTAGATCTCACCGGCTTCCAGATTCAGAGCCACGAAGATAGGAGACGTCTTGTCGACCACGAAGGTGATCTCAAAGTCCTTTTCTGCGGTGTTGTTCTGAGCCACATTGCCTGCGGCATCTACGGAGTAGATGGTAATGGTATAAACGCCGTCTTCCTCAAACAGGGAGTCCTCCAGAACGTACTCATAAACATTCCAGCTGGCATCGTTCTGCTCGGGAGGAGTCTGATAGGTGTAATCCTCGCCATAAACAAGGTCACGGGTGACATTGTCATGGGTCAAAGTGATGTAAATGCTTTCAGGATCCAGCTCGTCCACGTTAATCTCCAGAATGCGGACATTCTTGGCAGACTGGACATACTGGCCCAGGATCGCCAGCGTTTCCTCGCTGGCGGAGTAGGTAGAACCGTTGCGGTTGACGGAGAAGCGCATCACGCTTTCTTCCAGGTCAAGGACTTCTTCCTCGCCCTTGCCATTGAGGACCGTCATAACGGTATTGACGTTGCCGGCCAGGTCGGTATGGCGAACCTCCAGGTGATACACATGATCCTCATCAAGATTCTTGAAAGTAAAGGTCTGGTAGTACAGATCCCGCTCTTCGTCATAAGCGATATCGGAAAGGCCGGTCTCCATGTCCAAATACTGCTCGGTTACATCCTTGCCTTCGCCATTAATGAGGGTAATGACCACGCCTTCCAGGCTGTAGTACTTATCCCAGATGGTCACAACGGGGATGATCTCATCCTGGGCGTTGGCGGACTTGTCAGCCACGCCGGTCACATAGACCTCAGCATTGGTTTGGTCCACATGAACCACGATGTCTTCCGCGGCGGCAGTACTGTTGCCGGCCAGGTCAAGGAAGCTGAGATTGATCTTGTACTCACCGTCATCCGTCAGGGTAAAGGTCGCTGTACGAACATCACCGTTGGAACTCCAAACCAGGCTGTTGCGGATGGCCTGGCTGATGTCTTCGTCTTCGTAGATAACGGAAAGGCCAGCCGTAGCAGCACTCTCGTCGAAGTTGTGCTCATCCACAGTGAGGGTCACAGTCACATTCTGGTTGCTGTAACCGCCGCTGCTGACATCCACATCCGCATTGCCCATGGTGATCTCAAAGGTGGGCGCGGTGCGGTCAACGGTGAACTCCTGCGTCGCCGTGCCAGTATAGGTAACGGCGCTGTCTGCCGTGGTATTCGCGTTGGGAGACGCAGTATCCCAGGCGCTCATGGAGAGAGTGTAGTCATCATCGGGGCCATAGTAAACTGTACAAGTCCAATCGTCCTTGTAGCCATCTCCGTCTGTGTCTACACCACTCCAGGAGCCGATAGAGCCTTCTGTGGTAATATTGGCGCCAGTACCGTCAAAGGAAATGTCCTGTAGGCTGATCGTCGCAGTACGGGTCGCATCAAAATAGGTAGAATTCTCGGCGCTGTTATTGTCATAGCTCACACTGACCACAGGCGCCACGGCATCCATACGGAAGGGACCAATTTTCTTTTCCACCATTACATTGCCCGCATTGTCCACGGCATTAATGTAAACATAGACCAAATTGCTGTGCATGGAAGCGGGGATCTCAATCTGCATACCACCATCAGAATCAAGACTCTGGTGATAATCCGCCTGACTCGAACTATTATCCGATACATCCTTCACATAGAGAGTTCCTTCTGTCTTGTCTCCGTCCGCATACTCATCGTCGACATAGTATGTCACTTTACTTATACCGGAGAAGACTTCATCCTGGATAATATCCTCAACGGTGAAGTGAAGCACCAAATTCTGGCTATGAACCTGAGACGCCACATAATCAATGGCCGTATCACCGCGGGTCAGATGCCACTCGCTAACAACAGGGGCAACAGTATCCAGCAGAAGGTTTGTGTTGCCATCTTGTTTGTGGGCTTCCAAAGTATCGAAGTTCCCGGCACGGTCATATGCCGTAATCGTAAACTGCTTCATAAATTGAGCAGACGCCTGGAATGTGATTTCCGCCGAGTATCCCACACTGTCTTCACCCGTAGTATCAACGATCTTCACGTTGCTGGGCAGGTTTTCAATTTTCAGTTCGTATGCGTCGTTCAAATCGATGGGCGATGTTGCGTCTGTCACTTCAATCGTAGCCTTGACGATATCATCTTCGCCCTCTGTCTTGCCAAAAACATGGTAGTAAAGCTCTAACAGCCACTGAGGCAGCTTTTGCATTCCCGACTCATAGGTAATCTCCCCCACTGTGGGAGGTGTCTGATCCAGAATGATGGGCTCGGCAGGTGCAGAACCGTCATTATCGGCCATATCAGTGCCAGCCAATTTGATGTCATTGTATACACCATCGTTTTGATCCGCCGTCAGCGTCACGGTGATTTCGTGGACATTACCAGTGCTACTCCACTCGCCAATGGTAAACCCAGATTCAGGAAGGCCATCAAAGGCAAACCGAGTCTCATCAAAGTTTGTCTCCGTCACCTGGAAAGTGATATCAATGGAGTCATTGACATAGCGATTGCCGGTTTCACCATAAGTGTCAACACTGTATTTGATTGCTTCCACCACAGGCGCCTCCTGGTCCAGAACGATGAGCTCGGCAGGTGCAGAACCGTCATTACCGGCCATATCAGTGCCAGCCAATTTGATGTCATTGTATACACCATCGTTTTGATCCGCCGTCAGCGTCACGGTGATTTCGTGGACATTACCAGTGCTACTCCACTCGCCAATGGTAAACCCAGATTCAGGAAGGCCATCAAAGGCAAACCGAGTCTCATCAAAGTTTGTCTCCGTCACCTGGAAAGTGATATCAATGGAGTCATTGACATAGCGATTGCCGGTTTCACCATAAGTGTCAACACTGTATTTGATTACTTCCACCACAGGCTCTGTCGTATCCAGAGTTACATTCTCGACCTTCACCTGTTCTGCTGCATTGCCGGCAAGGTCCGTCGCATCAACAGTAATGGTGTAAACTCCATCAGTTGTGTGATCAACGTCATCTGCAGAAATGGTCAGCGTCCAAGTATTTTCTGCCGGAGCCGCTTCAAAAGTGTAATCCGTGAATGTCTTGTCATTAACGGACACAGAAGGCGCCTGACCTGCGAAATTGATCTCATCAACATAAACTGTCAGAACAATGTTGCTGTTTGTATAATCCCCAGACTCGATACCACTCACCGTAATAACAGGCACTTTTGTGTCAATCTTGAGTATCTGGGTCTGGGAGACCGTATCCACGCCATCGGTGGTGTAGATGGTCAGCGCGTTATCTCCCGTATAATCTCCATCCTCAATGCCGGTAATAGTATCCGCAAAGGTTCCTTCTTCACCCGTCAGAGAGATTGTCATGCCATTGATTGCGCGGATTACCACCGCATCTGTGCCAGTACTGGGCTTCTTGTACCAGTTATCATCCCCGGTAGGCTGTTCCTTATCCAGCACATAGTTATCCGTGTTCAAAGCAGCCTTTGCTGTCACAGTAATAGTTTCAGTTACTTCATTGAACACCAGTTTTTTGACGCCGAGATGGTCTGTCCAAGTATAATTGACAGTTTCATTACCGGCATCATCGGTCTCCACCGGCTGAATCACAGTTCCCTCTACGTCTGTAATTACAATGGTGTCAGGCAATGTGTAGCCAGCATCGGCCTCAAACAACACCTCATACGAATCACCATATTCAACCGCAACATTGGTCTCAGCAGTATCTACAGCACTCATGTTGGTAGGCGCAAGCACCACTTCAACCTTGGTCTCAACAGGATCACTTGTTACCGTTATATTCGCAGTTACATCCGCTTTTTCAACAGTCCAAGTCGTTTTTAATGCAGCCTTCTCGTATCCACCTACCTCGACCGCTCCCACGTACAAAGCATCCGGCCACTCAATCCAAGTTCCCCATGCCTCCGGGGTCATTTTTTCAAAGGTAACAACAAGCGCATCCTCGCAGGTTGCTGTAAAGGTGCAAGTATAGGTAGCTCCAATTAGCTTCCCTCTTCGATTTTTCCTTTGATCACTTACGCTCTGGGTATATCCCAGTTCATCTTTAATGTCTTTATTGGTCGTATCACCTTCACGGACAATGCTGCTCACATATATGCTGTCCAGA
Organism: uncultured Oscillospiraceae bacterium; assembly: GCA_964605075.1. Classification (GTDB taxonomy): domain Bacteria; phylum Bacillota; class Clostridia; order Oscillospirales; family Oscillospiraceae; genus CAJOIG01. The sequence continues at coordinate 1,933 of CAZSAX010000001.1, read as the reverse complement.
ACCAAGGTAACCGTAAACTCGATGGGTTTGAATTCAGCGGTAATAGTTACATCCCCGGTGGGCATTTTGAAGGAATACACCCCATCCGTTTCAGCGACTTCAACTTCGCCGCCAGCATAGGTGACTTTAACAGAGCCTTCCACCAACTCATAAAGATCTGCAGGATCTGCCAGAACCGTAAAATCTACTGTATCGCCAGGATTGGCAAAGCTTTCTTGGCAATTGATAGCACCATTATCGATATTCTCCGTGGTTATGGTATAGGCAAATTCCGCCTCGATTACCACATTGCCAGCAGGCATATCGAAGGAATATGCACCATCATCACCCTTGATGACAGAAATACTGTCAGTACCGCTGGTAACCTTCAGGGAATTCGCAACCAGAGAACGTCCGTCCGCTCCGGCCAGCGTAAAGCTGACTTTATCGCCATAATGGGCGCTGTCTGCCACGGTAACGCTACCATAATCATAATCAATATCCCTTCCAATGGTATAGTTGATCTGAACAAATTCTGCCTTGATCGTGGTGGCCTGCTCCGGCATGGTGAAGCTATTGCCATCCACAGGAACTCCATTCACCAGCACACTCCCACTCAGTTCATAGCCCGTTGCGGGAAGCACCTCAAAAGAAATCGATTCATTGGCATCCGCATGGGACACAACCACAATGGTGCCGCTACCAGTGATCTCAGTATTAATCGCGTGGTCTTTCGTCTTAAAAGTGGCCGTAACAGTCACATTAGACGCAGGCATGGTAAAGGCATTGTCCGTTATATGGACATCATTTCTTTCTGCATCTACAGCACTCAGGGTGTCCAGCTTGTAGCCTGCCTTTGCCTCAACGGTAATACTGACCGATTCCCCGGCCACCGCCTGCGTTTTTGCCGAAATAGAACCGTTGGTATCACTACTAACTGTAACGGTATACAGCTTTACAAACACCGCACTGATCGCGACATCGGCGGCAGGCATGGTGAATGCCATATCCGTCACAGCTACAGGATCACCATTGGCATCTGTCACCGTGATTTCACTCAGCTTGTAGCCTTCCTCGGGCGGGGCTGTAATACTGACGGTTTCACCTTCTGCTGCGCTCCCTACACTGGGCACAACAGTTCCGTTAGCAATACCTTCCGCTACTGCAACAGTATAGTAAACGGAATCAGGATCCGTTTGATCACCACCAGACTGATCCCCGGACTGATCGCCACCAGACTGATCGCCGGATTCGCCCTCGCCGTCCAGCGCAGCCAGCACGACCGGCGCTTCGAACACAGGGCTTTCTTCAACAATTTCTTCCTCAACCGCAGTAAAACCACTCAGGGGCATCATCATGACCAGCATCACGACAACGCAGACCCAAGCAAGAATTCTGCTGCCAAAACCGTAGTGTTTCATTGCTGTATCTCCTCTCAACCGATGTGTTAGTTCGATTGCGTATATATAAAATGTATAAACTACTCAAATCCGTTCCATGGACTGGGTAACTATGATTTTTGCTCCCGGACGGAAGTCCAGTGCTGCGCGGGCATCTTCGTTGGCACCAGCCAGACTCACTGTTGCCGCGCCGGTCAATCCTGCGGTAGCGGTCATATCTGCCGTCTTGCATATCTCCGTTGCGGGATCTTCGGTTTTACTCTCATCCAGATTGACCGTCTGGCGTTCATCCAGCCATACGGTGTTGCTTCCACCTTCCGCAGTAGGAGTCTGCGGAACCGGAACCGGCCCGGTTACCGGAGAAACCACCGCTTTTTTCCCACTAACCTTAACAAGCCGCCGCTTGGAAGGCTGAGTTCCGGTTGCCTTTCCGGGTTTCTTGCGAATCTTCACGCCGCTGAGATCTTCAAAGACGTCCAGTATCTTAAACTGGAAGAACACGAAGATCGCTGCCGCAAAGAAGACACCTGCCAGAACAAACAGGACTGTATAGA